>DAOTYY010000173.1:0-20954 GCA_034434695.1 Anaerolineaceae bacterium | reverse complement strand
ACTTGAACTGCTCAAAGGCAACACCAAACTCAATCACTTTGCTCTCAAATCAAAATTGTACGTACGCGCTATCCAATCGGCTTACGCTGCTCTTCGGGAACTCAATCCCGTTCAATTGGCTGCGTAAGGTGAGTTAGGAATAGGTATTTTATAAAAAACTAGTAGCGAAACCACCTTGTGGTCGGTTTCGCTACTAGCTAGCCCAGAGGCATACCTGAACTTGAGACTTCAGGAGCGACCAAGACTATCCTCTAGGTTACGCTTCCACAACGACAACAAAAAACGATCAACTTTATGGTTTTGTTATGAATTATATACAGTTTCAGTTCTCAATAACTTTACAGAATTGTAAGGTCATACAGGTTGCCAAACCTGATATAGTCCCAGTTTGTTTCCTTCACCGTCCGATTCAAATTCCTCGATGATCTGAAAGCCGCTTTCGCTGGCTAATACCTTTAGCTCCTGCCGGTTAAAGAGATGCACATAGCGTAATCCCCGCTTAGCAGGTTGTCCTGGCAGAATGTGCCGCCAGTCCAGCAGGTAATCGCCATCTTCCACATCGTTGGGTGTCAATCCGATGGTTTGCCAGGGCAAAATGCGCTTCAACAAGCGTGGGCTGTGATGGAATTGCCACTCCGAATGGATAAACCAGCCGCTGGGTTTGAGCAAGGTGTGTACCTGATTGAGTATTTTCTGACGCAAAGCGCTGCTGGGGATATGGTGCAAAACTGCAAATGCCAGAACACCATCCCAGCGGTCGGATCGATTCACGTGTTCAGTCCAGTCATTATGGGTCAAGTCTGCCTGAATAAATTGAACCTGCAAATCTGATGCCGGGATGTTTCTCAGGTTGTTTTGAGCTTCTTGCAGTAGTTGAGCACTGAAATCTAGACCAGTGTAAGACCCCGAATGACCACTTCTAATCCACTCCATTGCCAACATGCCCGAACCACAGCCCAGGTCCAGCCAGTTTCCTCCTGGGGAGAGTATTGCCAGGATGCGCCTCACACCCGGCTGAATACGGCGACGCGTGGCTGCGAATGCAGTAGCAAAATCGCGGTAGAATTGATGATTAAGCTCCAGAAGTTTTTGGATAGTTTCTGCCCGCATATTGTGTATTATATCTTCTCTGGAGCATGACCGAATCGAGAAACTGGTTACCTGTTCGTCTTTATGAGGTTTACTGGTAGGAAGGGCAGGGATTTTGTTCATGGATGTGGAAAACTGGTTGAAGTCGAAACAGTATTCTGACGAATTGCTGGCAGCGGCTCGGGCAGTGCTGGAAGAAGTGCGCTGTGGCGAGGACACAATTCAAGCAATACGCAGGCATCCCCTTCCGGACGGAGGACATATTGCCAAACACGTGCTCGTGGCGGCTTATCGCGGGCTGGTGGAGAGCGGCGAGTGGGAGAAAGATCCTGCACTGCTAGCAAAGATTCGCATGAAGCCCGTGCGCACGCTCTCTGGAGTGACAACCGTCACAGTGCTGACCAAGCCGGCTGCCTGTCCTGGGGAATGTATCTTTTGTCCGGAAGATGTGCGCATGCCCAAGAGTTATTTGCCAGATGAACCCGGAGCAGCGCGCGCCTTTCAAAATCAGTTTGATCCCTATTTGCAGGTATATACTCGGCTGGAATCTTATCATGCCGTTGGACATCCGACTGATAAGATTGAACTGCTCATTTTGGGCGGAACGTGGTCAGCATATCCGCGGGATTATCAGGAATGGTTTGTACGCCGCTGTTTTGATGCTATGAATGGGGTAGAAAGTGAAACCCTGGCAGAGGCTCATCAGCGAAATGAGACTGCTCCTCACCGCAATGTTGGGCTGGTGATTGAGACACGCCCGGATGAAATCAATCCATTAGAGCTGAAATGGCTGCGGCGGCTGGGGGTGACCAAAGTGCAAATGGGTGTCCAGAGCCTGGAGGACCACATTTTAGAGTTGAACCGGCGTGGTCATACGGTTCAACAGGCGCTGGAAGCGGTGGCGCTGCTGCGTGCGGCAGGCTTCAAGATTGTGTTGCATTGGATGCCAAACCTGCTCGGCGCTACACGAGAATCAGACCGTGAGGATTTTGCCCGTCTCTGGCGGGAAGCGCGGGATGGTTGGGGGTTTTGTCCGGATGAAATCAAGATCTATCCAACTCAGCTTCTAGAGGGTACCTTGCTGTATCACCATTGGAGAAATGGCGAATATCATCCCTATTCAACTGAAGAACTGGTTAAGTTGATTGCTGACTTGAAACCGACCATCCCGGAGTATTGCCGGGTGAACCGAATTATTCGTGACATTCCTTCAACGCATGTGGTTGCGGGCAACAAACGCACCAGTCTGCGGCAGGACGTGCTGGTTGAGTTAACGAGACGCGGACAGCGTTGCCGTTGTATTCGCTGCCGTGAAGTTCGTGATCAGAAGATTTCCACCGAAGACCTGGAATTAGGCGAGATAGTTTATCATCCGCAAGCGGCAGAGGAACACTTTTTGCAGTTTGTCACGCCGGAGAATCGTATTGCCGGCTACTTGCGCCTTTCGCTGCCAAAACCAGATGCGCCAGCGACAGGGATTGAAGAGCTGACTGGTGCGGCGCTGGTGCGTGAGGTGCATGTTTACGGTCAATCATTGCAGGTCGGAGAAGAAGCACCGGGTGCGGCTCAACATGTCGGTCTTGGCAGTCAACTCCTTCAGAAAGCAGAAGAACTCGCTCGAGCGGCTGGTTTTCGACGTTTGGCGGTGATTGCAGCCGTTGGAACCCGCAGGTACTATGCGGCGCGTGGTTTCTATAAGGGAGAATTATATATGCTAAAAGACATCTGAATTGGAACTTTTTAGCTCTATCTGGCGTTATTTTGCATGTTATTTGTTTTCTCTTAGTGTGAAATGCAGTTTTTGTATTAGAATGATAAAAAATCATTGCGAAAATCTTCAACGCCAAAGAAACACTTGAAGCTAAAGGAGGAGGTGTCAACATGTCATACGTTCGCAGGCTTGTTTTCTTGGTATTGCTGGTGTCATTGGTATTGAGCGCCTGTAATTTGCCGCGTGCTGGAGCTGCTACGCGTACCCCTACCGAATCAGTGCTAACGGTGGCGGCAAAGACCGTTGAAGCGCAACTGACCATGGTTGCTATGATGGCAACCAGCACACCAGTACCGCCGACTGCACCGCCAACAGCCACACCGTTTATCCCGACGGCGACCAGCATACCACCAACCGCCACAGCGGTTTATATTCCCTGTGACCGAGCTTTGTTTATTGCAGATGTTACTGTGCCGGATGGGGCTAAGTTCAGCCCAAATCAGACCTTTACCAAAACATGGCGACTCCGGAACAATGGTTCCTGTACCTGGAACACCTCGTATGCTCTTATATTTGACAGCGGCGATAGAATGGGTGGACCGGCTTCTGTGCCAATGCCGTCCACGGTGGCGCCTGGACAAACAGTTGACCTCTCCGTCAACTTAAAAGCGCCGGCTTCGGCAGGGAAATATAAAGGGTTCTGGAAACTGCGCAATGCTGCAGGAGCAACTTTTGGTATTGGAGCGGCAGGCAATGTTTCTTTCTGGGTTGAAATTGAAGTGGTTTCGCCAACAGCTACCACGCCGGCGCCCGGTTCAACGCTGGTTTATGACTTTGCTAATAATTACTGTGCCGCACAGTGGGTTTCGGGGGCGGGTGTTTTGCCATGTCCAGGAACGGATGCAGATGCCAATGGGTTTGTGATTCGCAGGGATAACCCAACATTGCAAAACGGCACCACCTACAGCGGGCGCGCCCTGCAAACTCATCCACAATGGGTGGATGATGGCGTTATTACGGGCAAGTTCCCGCCGCTGGATGTTGAGGCCGGTTGGCGCTTTCAGACGACGCTGGGTTGTCTGAATGGCGGTGCGGCATGTGATGTCATTTTCCAGCTTAATTACCGCGCCGATGGCGGACCGCTTCAGAGTCTGGGACAATGGAATGTCAAGTATGCCGATGCTCCTAAGGTGCTCAATATTGATGTGTCTTCCTTAGCAGGCAAATCAGTTGAGTTTGTCCTTGCTGTGACAGCAAATGGCTCTCCGGTGCAGGATTGGGCGATTTGGTTCAAGCCGGTGATAGTGAAGTAAATTTTAAGTTGCGCTTTTACTCGAATCAAAAACACTGGGGCGGCTGAATGAACACCGCCCCAGCGTGCTTTAATGTCTATCGGTTTGATTCAACGCTTATTGAAATGCCGAGATTGCTGTGAAAGACGCCATTGTTTGACAAGACGGGTCAACTCAATGGCTAAACGAGCGCGGCGCGCTTTGGCGGGTTCGTCTTCCCCTTCTGGGATTTCCACCAGCTTCTGGCGCATTTCTTCTGCCAGTTCCTCGTTCAAACCGTGTTCGCGGATGGTGTCTGTCCAGCTTTTCTTTTGTTCTGCGGAAAATGGCATTTGACCGATGAGCTGGATCAGTTTTCGTTCTTCAGGGGTGTTATGAACAGCCATGAGATACCTCTTTTGCCGTTACTCATTATACCCGCATAATGCCAGCGCACCGGGTCCGGTGTTGATGCCCAGAACCGGTCCGGTGATGTTAATGAGCAGTTCAAGCGGGTGAAATTCATTCTGAATGCGTTCAGCAAGGTGCTGGGCTGCTTCCAGAGCGTTGCCATGCAGTACCGCAATGTGTAGTGGGCGAGTGACATCCAAACGTTCAAAAAACATTTGATAGAGCGTTTCAATAGCACGCTGGCGGGTGCGTGGTGTGGCAGCGGGCTCGACTAATCCATTTTCATGATTTATGGAAACCAGCGGTTTGATTTGCAGCACGGTGCCAATCCAGCGTTTGGCATTGCCAATACGCCCGCCGCGTGCCAAGTATTCCAGGCTATCCATCAGCACAAATTGTACCAGCCGTTTGCGCACGGCATCTGCGGCAGCAACCATATCAGCAAGTTTACCGCCTGCCTCACGTACACGCGCCGCAGCCAGCACTTGCCAGCCCACGCTCATTGTTGGGCCTTTGGCGTCCACTAAATGAACAGGGATATCCACCTCTTTTGCAGCTTGTTGTGCCGATTCAAAAGCGCGGCTCATGGCGCTGGAGATCAAAATTGCCAGAACCTGTTTGGCACCGCGCGCTTTGGCTTCCAGAAAAGCTCTGACAAAGTCCGGGGTGGAGATAGCAGCGGTAGTGGGCCAGCGGGGGTCTGTTTTCAGGCGCTCATAAAATTCCTGTGGCGAGATGCTCACCCGGTCGCGGTACTGTTCTTCACCCCAGATGACAAAGTGTGATAATACCTCAATACCATACTGGTTAATCAACTCTTGAGGAATATCACAAGTGGAGTCGGTAATCAGTTCGACATCGTAAACGCTCATTGGCAGTCCTTGAAGAGGTCTTTTTTGATTATAGCAGAGAAGTTCCACACTTTGCTTTTATTGAATGAGGTGATTGTTCCAAATTTGGTAGTATGCATGGAAACCGTCAGATTTGGGGAATAGCAAGTATTCCTGATCGCCAGATATAATGGCGGTTCTCATTAAGTTTACCAGTTTTGGAACAGTCACGTTGATTGACCGAAAAGAATACCCGCCCGAAGGGGAAACGGGCGGGTGAGAGAGTTAGCACAATACAAGGCTATGGATTGACGTAGTCCAGCCATTCCGCTGAGCGTGGATGTTTGCCGCGCACAGTCTCATGAAATGCTTTCTGGATGCTACGGGTAACAGGCCCCATTTTTCCGCTGCCAATGACACGAAAATCAATTTCAGTGACAGCAACCAATTCGGCGGCAGTGCCGGTAACGAATACTTCATCAGCGATGTAAAGCTGGTCGCGCCCGATTGGTTCTTCCCTAACCTCATAGCCCAGATCTTTTGCTAAAGCGATAACCGAGTCCCGCGTAATGCCTTCAAGGATGGCAGCAGTGTGCGGGGAGTATACCACGCCGCGCCGCACCAGAAACAGGTTTTCTCCAGTGCATTCTGCCACGTAACCCTGCGGGTCGAGCATGATCGCTTCGTCAAAGCCGAGACGCGCCGACTCGGTTTTTGCCAGTACGCTGTTGGAATAATTTCCAGTAATTTTAGCTTTGGTCATTGAGATGTTGACATGGTGGCGGGTGAAGGAGGCAATATTGGCGCGGATACCTTTTTCCATTGCCTCGTCACCAAGATAAGCGCCCCATTCCCATACAGCGATTCCTACCATTGCTATCCCATTATCAAGGTTAAGATTCGGATTTGTACTGTGATGATAGATAAGGGGGCGAATGTAACAGGCTTGAAACCCGTTTGCACGGATGGTTTCCTTGGTCGCTTCCATTAACTCATTGACGCTATAGGGCAGTTCGCGAAATCCAAGAATTTTGGCTGAGTTCACCAGCCGTTCCATATGTTCGCGCAAACGGAAAACCGCCGGTCCGCGTTCGGTGCTGTAACAGCGTATTCCCTCAAACACTCCAAGCCCGTAGTGCAGTGCAGTGTTCAGGAAATGCACGGTCGCTTTTTCGTATTCAACAAGCTGACCATTCATCCAGATGTACTTTGATTCTATTCCCATAAGAGCAACTCCTCAGTGTGAAAGATGTTGAATAATGGCATCGGTTACCTGTGATGTCGTGCAAGTCCCGCCCAGGTCAACCGTTGTCTGTCCCATGTCAATTGCTTTTTCAACCGCTGCCTCGAGTTGCCGCGCTTCTTCTTCCAGCTTTAGGGAATACCGCAGCAGAAAAGCGGCGCTCAAGATTGTGCCAACCGGGTTGGCAATACCTTTGCCGGCAATATCTGGAGCCGAGCCATGAATCGGCTCATAAAGTCCGGGCCCGCCCGAACCCAGCGAAGCTGAAGGCAAAACACCCATTGAGCCGCTCAATACAGCGGCTTCATCTGTTAGAATGTCACCGAACATGTTTTCGGTAACGATAACATCAAACCCAGCCGGGTTTGAAACCAGCCGCATGGCAGCGGTATCTACCAGCATGTGTTCCAGCGTGACCTCAGGAAATTCCCTTGCAACGCGTTCAGCAACCTGGCGCCAAAGCCGGGAGGATTCCAATACATTGGCTTTGTCCACCGAGGTCACTTTCTGGCGGCGCGACCGCGCCAGTTGAAATGCCATGCGCACAATACGTTCGATTTCGTCCTCATCGTATTCAAGGGTATCCACTGCCCGTTCACGCCCGTCTGCTGTTCGGCTGCGCCCTTTGGGTTGACCGAAGTACAAGCCGCCGGTCAACTCACGTACCACCACGAGATCGACCCCCTGTAATTTCTCTGGTTTGAGTGGAGAAGCGCTGATCAGACTCGGATAAACCTTCACGGGGCGAAGATTGGCAAAGACACCCAGCCCTTTGCGCAGAGCCAACAGCCCCTGTTCGGGTCTGACAGTAGCAGCGGGATCATCCCATTTTGGACCGCCTACAGCGCCCAATAAGACAGCATCGGCAGCTTTGCAGGCTTCCAGAGCTTCATCAGTCAGTGCGGTTCCAAACGTGTCAATCGAACAGCCGCCGATAAGATATTCGCTGAAGGCAAACTGATGATCAAATAACCGGGCAATGGCTTCCAATGTCTGACGAGCAGCGGTGATAACCTCCGGGCCAATGCCATCACCTGGCAGGAGTACGATGTTGGCTTTCATGATATTGTCCTTATTCCTGATAGTCGTTGCAGACCAGCAGCCCGTATTCAACCGAGTCAACCAGTGCTTGCCAGCTTGCTTCAATAATATTGGTGCTGGCGCCGACAGTGCTCCAGCTTTTTGAGCCGTTTTGCGTTTCGATCAGCACACGTGTGGTGGCATTTGTCCCGTTGTGTCCATCCAGAATGCGTACTTTGTAGTCCACCAGTTGGAAGTTGTTGATGCTTGGATAGCGCCCCACCAGTGCCTTACGCAATGCAAGATCAAGGGCATTGACTGGGCCGTTGCCTTCTGCGGCGGTATGGATCACTTCACCATCCACGCGCACTTTTACCGTTGCTTCGGCAAAAATGCCGCGCCCCTGGCGATGTTCTACCTCCGCTGAAAAATCAATCAATTCGAAGGGCGGTGTGTAGTTTTTTTCTTGTCGTTTGAACATCATCACCACTGAAGCCTCGGCTGCCTCAAAAGAAAAGCCCTGCGCTTCCAGTTGTTTCACAGTCTTCAGTACCCGGTTAACCTGCTCTTCATCGGTAATTTGAATACCGTATTCTTCAGCTTTGCTGAGCAGGTTGCCTCGACCGGAAAGTTCCGAAACTACCACCGTCATCTGATTACCCACCAAGCGCGGATCAATATGCTGGTAAGAACGTTCGTTACGTCGCATGGCGGCGACATGAATACCTCCTTTGTGGGCAAACGCTGCTCTGCCTACGTAAGGAAGGTGTTCGTCATAGGTCAGGTTAGCAACTTCGGCAACATAACGGGAGAGGTCAAATAGTTGTGCCAGATGTCCTTCCGGAAGTGCCTGAAAACCCAGCTTAAGCTCCAGGTTGGGAATAACCGAACAGAGGTTGGCGTTGCCGCAGCGCTCGCCGTAACCGTTGATGGTGCCCTGCACCTGAATACAACCTTCTTGGACAGCAACGATTGAATTTGCTACTGCACACTCGCTGTCGTTGTGCGCGTGAATACCCAGCGGGATATTCAGCCGCTGACGGACTGTGCGCACAATTTCGGCGATTTCCCACGGCATTGTGCCGCCGTTGGTATCGCACAAAACGGTGGTCTCTGCGCCCCCACGTACCGCAGCTTCCAGCGTCGCCAGCGCATATTCGGCATCTTCTTTATAGCCGTCAAAGAAATGTTCGGCATCATAAATGACCCGCCGACCATGCGTGCGCAGATGGGCTACGCTTTCCTCTATCATGCGCAAATTGTTCTGCCGCGTGGTGCGCAAAACGTCGGTAACATGAAGGATGGAAGTTTTGCCCACCACCGTGCAATAAGGCGTTTCAGCTTCAAGCAGCGCCTGAATATTGGCATCTTCGGCTGGAGATTTGTTTGCCTGACAAGTGGAACCAAAAGCCGCAATATGAGCGTTTTTCCAGGTCATGCGGGCGGCGCGCTTAAAAAATTCGGCATCTTTTGGATTCGAGCCAGGCCAGCCGCCTTCAATGAAAGTTACACCCAGCTCGTCCAGCCGACGGGCAATATTCAGCTTATCATTAACGGATAACGATATATCTTTGCGTTGTGTGCCGTCTCGCAGCGTCGTATCGTAAATCTCAATTCGTTTCATAAGAGTCACCCCGATAAAGCAAGTTTTTGCTCATAAGCGGTAATTTGTGTTTCCAGACTGAGTAAATACTCCAACTCGTCCATTCCATTCAATAAACAAGTCTTTGAAAAAGCGTCTATTGGAAAAGAAAGTGAGCGTCCATCAGGCAAACTGACAATTTGTTTTGCTAGATCAATAGTGAGTTTCGTTTGGGGGTCTTGTTTCAACACTGCAATGAGTGTCTCATACGCAGCAGGTTCAAGGGTAACTGGAAGCAAACCATTTTTGAGAGCGTTATTGCGAAAGATATCGGCAAATTTGGTGGAGATGATAGCTTGAAAGCCAAACCCCATCAGTGCCCAAGGGGCATGCTCGCGCGAAGAGCCGCAACCAAAGTTATGACCGGTAACCAAAATTTGCGCGCTCTGACTCTCTGGCTTATTCAATACAAAATCTGGATTAGGTGAGCCATCCGGTTGGTAACGCCAATCCGCAAAAAGACTGGCGCCAAGTCCAGCCTTGTCAGTCACCTTTAGGAATCGCGCCGGAATAATCTGATCGGTGTCAATGTCGTTGACTGGTAAAAGAACTGCGTGAGATGTAAGCGTGCTAAATTGCTTCATTGTGTTTTCCCTGTTGAAAGTTCAAGATAACAAGGTGCGCGGGTCGGTGATGCGCCCGGTAAGCGCAGCAGCGGCGGCAGTCAGGGGACTGGCAAGAAAGGTACGTCCGCCTTTGCCCTGCCGTCCTTCAAAGTTACGGTTACTGGTGCTGACGGCATACTGACCTGGTTCAAGCTGATCACCGTTCATGGCAATGCACATACTGCAACCCGGTTCGCGCCATTCTGCCCCGGCTTCCTTGAAAATGCGGTCCAATCCTTCCGCTTCTGCCTGACGTTTGACTTGTTGCGAGCCGGGGACAACCAGAACGCGCATTCCAGCGGCAATCCGTCTTCCCTTGAGCAAGCTGGCAGCCATGCGCAGGTCGAAGAGCCGCCCGTTCGTACAACTGCCAATGAATACTGCATCCACAGGGTGATTCAACAGGGGTTGACCGGGTTGAAGACCCATATACTGGAGCGCTTTTTCCAGGCTGGCTTTTTGAGAGGCGTCGCTCAAAGACTGTGGGTCTGGAATGGAACCGGTAATCGGAATGCTCATGCCAGGATTAGTGCCATAGGTGATCATCGGCTGAAGATCAGATACATCCAGAAATATCTGATGGTCATAGGATGCTCCGGGATCGCTTGGCAGGGTTTTCCAATATGCCAGTTGCCGCTCCCAATCGGCGCCTTTAGGGGCGAATGGACGCCCAGCCAGATATTCGAAGGTGGTTTCATCCGGTGCAACCAAACCAGCGCGTGCGCCGCCCTCAATAGACATATTGCAAAGCGTCATGCGCTCTTCCATGCTCATGGCGCGCACGGCGGAACCGGAGTACTCAAATACGTAACCCACACCGCCGCTGACGCCAATCTTGCCAATCAACGCCAGAATAACATCTTTGGCGGTAACACCTGCTGATAATTTCCCATCTATTCGAACATTACAGGCTTTGGGCTGCCATTGAAGCAAACATTGGGTTGCCAGAACGTGTTCCACTTCGCTGGTGCCGATGCCAAATGCCAGTGCGCCGAATGCGCCGTGTGTGGCAGTGTGGCTGTCCCCGCAGACAATCGTCATACCCGGCTGGGTCAGCCCCAGCTCAGGTCCAATGACGTGGACAATACCTTGATGCTCGCTTTCCAGACCGTAAAGTTGGATGCCAAACTCACGGCAATTTTCTTCTAATTGGTGTATCTGGCGGATGCTTAATTCATCTGCAAACGCCAACCGTCCACCCGAATTGCCGTCAGTTCGTGTTGGTACACCATGGTCAATCGTAGCCACCGTGCGGTCTGGCCGCCTGACTTTCAAGCCGCGCTTTCTTAACCCGGCGAATGCCTGAGGGGAGGTGACCTCATGGACAAGGTGCAGGTCTATATACAGAACGGCAGGCGAGTCTGGCTCTTGGGTAACGACGTGTTTTTCCCAGATTTTATGAAACAAGGTTTTGGGTGCTTCCATGTTCGACATCCGATGCTTTCAGAGTTGAGTTTGCGTCGGTCGCTTCGGGATGCGATCCGTTGGGGGTCGGCTTAAAAAGTTCGGACAGGTACCAGCCAGCCGGGATGGTGTTGGGGTGTCCAAAAGGGAAATCATATTCATCAGGGGGTTGAGGTTGAAAATAATAAGCGGGGTTCATGGCATTGTTCCTTTCTCAAAAAACTAAGATGAATGAATGACAGCGTGGGTAGCGGGTTTTTCGGGTGTGCCGAATTTTCCGCTTGCCACCAACATTTTGTTAAGCGCAGAAAGATAGGCTTTTGCGCTGGCAACGACGATGTCAGTGTCGGCGCCATAGCCGCCAAATGTGCGCGGTTGTTCCGTATCGCTTTGGGCATCTACTGTGGCAGGCAGGTCTGTACTTTGAATGCGCACGGTTACCTCGCCCAGAGCATCAATCCCTTCAGTGACCGCGTGCACAACAAATTCCTGTAGTATATTGGGGGATTTCACAATGGCGTCAATTGCTTTGTAGGTAGCATCCACGGGGCCAGTGCCGATGCTGGCATGGATGTGGATGTTTCCTTCGGGGTCGCGCAGACGAACTGAAGCGGTGGGCATACCCATTGTGCCGCAGGCGACCTGAAGCCCGTCTAATGTATACAATTCACGCGGCTGGTAAAGCTCATCTGAAATCAACGCCTCAAGGTCGGCATCGGTGATCACTTTTTTGCGATCTGCCAGCGCTTTGAAACGTTCAAAAACTATATTCAGTTCTTCCTCAGTCAACGAATAGCCCAGTGAGGTCAGGCGCACCTTCAGAGCATGGCGTCCGGAATGCTTGCCAAGCACCAGTTTGCTTTGTGTTGCGCCGACCAGCTCTGGACTCATGATCTCATAAGTCTGACTGTATTTGAGCATGCCGTCCTGGTGGATACCAGCTTCATGGGCAAAGGCGTTAGCGCCGACGATAGCTTTATTGGGTTGGACGACCATGCCGGTGTAATTGCTGACCAGCTTGCTGATTCGGGTAATCTGGGTTGTGTTAATGCCTGTGACCAATCCAAACGCTGCCCTGCGCGTATGCAGCGCCATCACCACCTCTTCCAGGGCGGTGTTCCCTGCTCTCTCGCCGATGCCGTTAATGGTCACTTCGGCCTGGCGCGCGCCGGCTTTCAGACCGGCGAGAGTATTGGCGGTTGCCAATCCAAGATCGTTGTGGCAGTGTACAGAAACGATGCATTTTTCAATGCCGGGCGTGTTGCGGATAATTCCAGCAATCAAGGCGCCGAATTCATCAGGCAGCGTATAGCCGACTGTGTCTGGGATATTGAGGGTTGTAGCACCCGACTCAATCGCCACAGCTAAAACTTGATACAGAAATTCCGGATCACTGCGTCCAGCATCCTCCGGGCTGAATTCCACATCTTCGCATAAACTGCGCGCGTAGGCTACCATCTCACGTACACGCTCGATCACCTGTTGGCGCGTCATTTTTAGCTTGTGTTGCATGTGTATCTCAGAAGTTGCCAGAAAGGTATGAATGCGCGGTCGGGCGGCAGGGCGCACGGCTTCCCAAGCTTTGTCAATGTCACTGCGGGTAGCACGCGCCAGACCACAGATGATCGGGGGTCGCCGTTCACTGCCGTCATTACCGATCTCAACGGCGATGCGCCGTACTGCTTCCAGATCATCCGGCGAGGCGGCTGGAAATCCTGCTTCAATCACATCTACACCAAGCCGCGCCAGCCCTCGCGCTACTTCAATCTTTTCAGCGCTGGTCATGGTTGCGCCGGGTGACTGCTCGCCATCACGCAGGGTGGTATCAAAAATCCGTACATAGTTGTCTTGCATAAGATGCCACTCCTCCGAGTTTAGTCTCGTTTCCAATTCTCCGGACGCAGGCTGCGCACCTTTGCACCTGCCTGCCACATTTCGGATTCGCGCATCCGGCGCAGTTCTTCTTCCAGCTTTTCACGGTAATCGGGTGCACTGTTGGCTTCCAGAACGATACGTGTCTCTTCGCCAGAGACCACGCTTTGATAAAGTTCATCAAAAACGGGACGAACCGCCTCGCGGAAGCGTGGAAGCCAATCCAGGGCGCCGCGCTGAGCGGTGGTGCTACAATTGGCGTACATCCAGTCCATGCCGTTTTGTGCCACTAAACGGATCAGGCTTTGGGTCAATTCTTCGACGGTTTCGTTGAATGCTTCGCTTGGTGTATGTCCGTGCTGGCGCAGAACGTTATATTGTGCTTCCATGATGCCAGCCAGCGCGCCCATCAGCACGCCGCGCTCACCTACCAGATCGCTATACACTTCGTGCTTGAAGGTCGTTTCAAACAGGTAGCCGGAGCCGATAGCAATGCCCAGCGCCAGTGTGCGCTCTCGGGCGCGGCCTGTGTAGTCCTGTTCAACGGCAAAGCTGCTGTTGATACCGCTTCCGTTCAAGAAGTTTGCTCGTACGCTGGTACCAGAGCCTTTAGGGGCAACCATGATGACATCCACATACTCCGGGGGAATCACACCGGTTTGCTCTTTATACACGATTGAAAAGCCGTGCGAGAAGTACAACGCATCTCCCGGATTGAGACAGGGTTTAATCTCGGGCCAGGTCATTTTTTGCGCTGCGTCGGAGACCAGATACTGGATAACGGTGCCGCGCCGGGCAGCTTCCGCCATTGGGAAGAGGGTTTCACCGGGTTTCCAGCCATCCTGCAGTGCTTTTTGCCAGGAGCGTCCACCCTCGTTGACACCGACAATGACTCGAAAGCCGTTGTCGCGCATGTTCAACGCCTGTGCAGGACCCTGCACCCCATAGCCCAATACAGCGATTGTTTCGTCTTTCAGTACCTGACGTGCCTTTTCGAGAGGGAATTCCTCGCGAGTTACTACTTCTTCTTCAACACCGCTGAAATTCATTTTTGCCATGATTTATGCTCCTCCGTAGGACTGTGATGTAAGAGGCAGGTTGAGTCCTGCCCTGTTTTCGTGATGATAACCATTGCCGTTTTTACCGTTGGGGTATAAAGGGACTGCACCGCGCGCCATTGAAACAATACCGGTGCGCACCATTTCGATGATGCCCCAGGGACGCAGGACGTCAATGAACCCTTCGATTTTTTCCTCGTCACCGGTGATTTCAATGATGAACGAACTATTGGATACATCTACAATGCGGGCGCGGAACACATCCACCAGTTGCATGATGTGTGTGCGATTCTCATCGTTGGCGTTGACCTTAACCATCGCTAGATCGCGGTTGACAGTGGGAACTTTGCTCAAGTCATGCACCTGAATAACATTGACCAGTTTGTATAGATAAGACATCAGTCGTTCCACATTGGTCTCGTCGGTATCCACGACGATGGTCATGCGGGAAATCTCGGGCTGTTCAGTGCGGCCGACCGTAAGCGAATCGATGTTAAAACCACGTCTTCGAAACAAGGAAGCTACCCGGTTGAGCACACCGGGTTTATTTTCAACCAGTGCGACTATTGTGTGTTGCATCGCTTTTTCTCCTTCAAATATCGTTTTCCACATTTTCCAAAACCGGATTGGGCAGCGGTCTGCGGATCATTTGGTGCAAATCGGCGCCTGCCGGAACCATCGGGTAAACGCTGTCTTCCTTTTCAACGCGAAAATCAATCAGAACGGTTTCTTTGCTCTGCCGCGCACGCTGGACGGCTTCTTCAACTTCATTTCGTTTGGTCACCCTCAGACCGGTCAACCCGTGCGCTTCGGCGATTTTGACAAAATCGGGACTGCGCATGGGTGTTGCAGTGTAACGGCTGTCATAGAAAAATTCCTGCCATTGACGTACCATGCCCAAATAGCCGTTGTTGATGATGGCGATGTTAATCTTGATGCCTTCCTGTGCAATGGTAGCCAGTTCAGCCTGGGTCATTTGGAAACCGCCGTCTCCACAAACCACCCAAACCTCTGCCTCCGGTCGGGCGAACTTGGCGCCAATAGCAGCCGGCAATCCAAAGCCCATCGTTCCCAAACCGCCGGAACTGATAAAGTAACCAGGGATGTCTTGATGATAGTATTGCGCTGTCCACATCTGGTGTTGTCCTACATCCGTGACAACCAGCGCTTTGCCATTGGTTAGCCGCCAGATGTCAAAGATAACGTGCGGGGCGTGCAGTTTGCCGTTATCCGGCATATTTTGAATGTCGCGCACGGCGCTTTCGCCTTTCAAGCTGTCAATAAAGGACAGCCAGTCAGAATGTTCGCAGGGCTGAATGCGAGGCAACAACTGACGCAGTGTGTCGCGCAGGTTTCCGATCAGGGCAACGTCCACCTTGACATTTTTGTTAATTTCTGATGGATCAATCTCTAGATGAATTTTTCGGGCATTGGGTGCGTAGGTTTTCAGGTTACCGGTAACGCGGTCATCAAAACGCATACCGACAGCAATCAGGAGATCAGCATTTTGAATAGCGTGGTTCACCCAAGCCTCACCGTGCATGCCCATCATGCCCAGATAGAGCGGGTGACTGGATGGAAAACTGCTCAATCCCAGCAAAGTCATGGCAACGGGGGTATTGGTGCGTTCGGCAAACTCTTTCAGCTCATTCATCGCACCGCTCATCAAAACACCATGTCCAGCTAAAATGAGAGGTCTTTCTGCCGATTGAATTAACTCCACAGCAGTTTGAAAATCCTTTTCGCTGGGGCTGAGGTCAGGGCGATAGCCGGGGAGTTGAATGGGGCTGTCATCGTATTCCCAATCAGTCGAGTTTTGCTGCGCATCTTTGGTAATGTCAATCAACACCGGTCCGGGGCGTCCAGTTCGAGCAATATAGAAAGCTTCGCGGACCACATGCCCAAGCTCGCGCACATCTGTTACTAGGTAGTTGTGTTTTGTGATCGGTAAAGTGATGCCTGTGACATCGGTTTCCTGAAAGGCGTCATAGCCAATGAATTTACTGACTACCTGCCCAGTAATAAATACGGTAGGCGAGGAGTCCATCATGGCAGTGGCAATGCCAGTGACCAGATTTGTGGCGCCCGGACCTGATGTTGCCAGAGCTACACCTACTTTGCCGCTGGCGCGGGCATACCCATCTGCCATGTGCGCGGCGCCCTGCTCGTGGCGAACCAGAACATGTCGAATGGGGAATTTGGGTAGAGCGTCATAGATAGGCAGATTTGCGCCGCCAGGATAGCCGAAGACTACCTCGACACCTTCGCGTCTCAGGCTTTCCCAGAGAATTTCTGCACCGGTAAGTTTCATTTCTACCTCCTGTTTAGAATGTTTTTGCATCTGAATCCAGAACTGCCCCACGGTCAGCGCTGGTGACAAAGTATGCATAGCGCCGCAGCCATTTGCTCTGCGTGCGCGCTTGAAACGGGGGAAGCGCTGACAGGCGCCGCTTGATTTCTTCTTGCGGTAGTTGAACGTTTAACGTGCGGGCTTCCAAGTCAATCTCGATAACATCACCCGTTTGCAGAGCAGCAATCGGACCGCCTGCAGCGGCTTCGGGCGAGACATGCCCAATGCAAGCACCGCGCGTGCCGCCCGAAAAACGTCCATCAGTGATCAGGGCTACTTTGTCGCCCAATCCCATGCCCATAATGGCGCTGGTTGGGCTGAGCATCTCCGGCATACCCGGTCCGCCGCGTGGACCTTCGTAACGGATGACGACCACCTCGCCGGGCTGTACTTCGCCTGCCAGAATACCTGTCAGCGCATCTTCTTGCGATTCATAAATACGCGCCGGACCGCTGAAATGCCGCATGGAAGGATGAACGCCGCCAGTCTTGACCACAGAGCCATTGGGCGCCAGGTTGCCGAACAGACATGCCAAACCGCCGTTGCTGGAGTGTGGCTGATCGTGCGGGCGAATAACCTCGTAGTCTTTCACTTCAGCAGTTTCGAGTATCTCCAGCAGAGTTTGTCCGGAGACTGTCAGGCGGTCCACGTGCAGTATCCCGCTGGCGCGCTGCAATTCTTTCATGATGGCAGGAACGCCGCCAGCGCGATGGACATCTTCCATGTGCCAGGGTCCGGAGGGACTAACTTTGCACAGGTGAGGAACTCTATCCGAAATGGCATTGATGCGGTCAAGTGAGTAATGAATGCCGGCTTCCTCAGCCAGCGCTATGCCGTGCAGGATAGTGTTCGTGGAGCCGCCCATTGCCATATCCAGGGCAAAGGCATCATCCAGCGCTTCTAACGTGACAATGCTGCGCGGTGTGATTTGTCTTGCAACCAGTTCAAGGATGCGCTCACCGGCACGGCGCGCCAATGCTTCGCGTTCAGGGGTCAATGCCAGCGCGCTGCCGTTGTAAGGCAATGCCAGCCCAAGCGCCTCCATCAGGCAATTCATGCTGTTGGCGGTGAACATACCGGAGCAGGACCCGCAGGCAGGGCAGGCGTAATCTTCCAGCATTTTCAGCCGCTGCGGGGTGATGTTGCCTTTCTGGTAAGCTCCCACACCTTCAAAAACGCTGATCAGGTCAACGACTTCGCCTTCTGGGGTGCGTCCGGCGGGCATGGGACCACCGGAAACGAAAATGGCTGGAATATTAACGCGCAATGCGGCCATTAACATACCCGGAACGATCTTGTCGCAATTGGGTATGCACACCATGCCGTCGAAGCAGTGAGCTTCGATCATGGTTTCAACACTGTCGGCGATCAGCTCGCGGGAGGGCAAAGAGTATCTCATCCCCATATGTCCCATGGCGATGCCGTCATCTACGCCGATTGTATTAAACTCAAAGGGAACGCCTCCCGCGTCGCGCACCGCTTGTTTAACCAGTTGCCCGAATTGTTGCAAGTGGACATGACCGGGAATAATGTCCACATAGGAATTAACAATAGCGATAAAGGGTTTATCCATGTCAGCGTCGGTGACGCCAGTAGCTTTGAGCAAGGCGCGATGCGGTGCGTGTTCAAAGCCTTTTTTGATTCTGTCAGAACGCATTGGTTTCCTCACGAGCGATAGAATAAGAAAACCGCCCGGTGTTCCGGGCGGTTGGTTTTTCTTTTAGTCTGGTAAGATTTGGCTTACACTTCACTCAACACCTTTCTCACCTTCCACCCGGAACACAACGAGTCCTTAATAATAAGGACTACAATAACAAGAACCAGGATGAAGAGGGAAGAAAGGTTAATCATTACTGAACACCAACAACTTATGCTTAATTACCTGTTAGTATAGCAAACAATGCTATCGAAGTCAACAGGGTAAATCTTAAAAATTGATGAGAGTTTTGTAATATCTTTTCCCTCAGTGTTCGCGCGTATTTTCACTTATGTTTACAGTTCCTCTATGCGGGATTGAGACAATGATGGCAGTTGTATCACAAGGTAACCATGTCTGGATAATCGTTTTTCCAGCCCGTGACAATCCGAACGTGGACTTGAGAAAACTTGCTGTGTACCTGCAAAGGTTTTAGACGCCGCATCAGGTCGGTGGAGCCGTGCGCGTGGTTTGGCGGGTTACAACGATCCTTTTTCTATCCATTGCAGGAATATCTCGACCACTTTAGGATCGAAGTGTTTGCCAGACTGCTGGCGAATGTATTCCAGCGCCTCTTCTTTGGACCAGCCCTTGCGATAGGGGCGGTTGCTGGTCAGGGCTTCATACACGTCAGCGACAGCAAAGATGCGCGCGGCAAGTGGAATTTCTTCGCCTTTTAAGCCGCGCGGGTAGCCCGTGCCATCCCATTTTTCATGATGACAGTAGGGAATCTCCAACGCCGGATGCAGATATTCGATGGGCAGGAGCATATCATAGGCATACTGCGGATGACGGCGCATGATTTCCCATTCGCGCTCGGTCAATGGTGCAGGTTTAAACAAAATCTCATCCGGCACGCCCAGCTTACCAATGTCATGTAAAAGGACGCCGCGGCGAATATGAACCAGTTGTTCCCCAGAGAATCCCATAGCACGCGCTATTTGTAAGGTCATTTCGGTAACCCGCTGGGCATGTCCTTCGGTCTCGCGATCGCGCAAGTCCATGGCGCGAGACCAGCCCTCGATTGTTTCATCATAAGCCAGTTGGAGTTCCAGCAGGGAATTCCGCAATTTTTCCAGTAAACTGGCGTTGTCAATAGCAATGGCTGCCTGATCGGCAAAAGCTTCAAACCGTTCCAGCCATTCCGGGTCGGGTACAAACTTCTGGCGGTGAAACACTTCCAGAACGCCTTTGAGTTCATTTTTGGCGATCAGGGGCGCTGCGTGTTGAGCAATAAACCCTTCCTCTCTGACCATTGCAGAACGGGCAAAACTGTTTTTTGACTCGCTCGACAAATCCGGGATGCTCACTATGCGGCGTTTCAGGGCGGCGCTGCCGGCATGTCCTTTGCCCAAGCGGATGCGGCTGGAAACCGCAAGGTCAGTGCGAAAACCACAGCCGGCGGATTGTTCAAGCATCAAGGTCGCCGGGTTGAAAATCAGCACCGCCGCAGCGTCCGCTTTGAGCTGGGCGGCTGCTTCCTCTACAGCGATGTTCAAGACCCGCTGCAGGTCAAGGCTATTAATGATGGCGCGGTCAATGGCTCTTATGGCGCGCAGTGTGCGCAACTGCTTTTGTGTTTCTTCATGCAGTTCGGCGCGTTGCAGTGCATTGGCGGCGATTTCCGCCACGGCGACCAGCAGTTGCAAATCATGCTCGTCCAGCGGGCGGCGGCGGGCGATCCACAGCAAACCGCTGATGCGCTGTTCGGTTTTCAATGGCGCAGCAGCAAGGGCACAGCATTCTTTCAGCAGCTCCGGGTGCAACAGGCGCGGATCATGGCGGGCATCGTTATTCAAATATGGCTTTTCGCTTTTCAACACTTCGCTGCTGATGCCGGTGCCCGGAGGAATCAGTTCGCCGGTGAGCGGTGCCCAGATGCCGCAGCCGCGTTCGGTCAGTAATTCCCCGGTCGAGGGGATCAGTGTTTCCAATGCCGCCCCGTCTGCTTCCAGCAGGTTGCCGACCTGTTCCAGAACGATCGCCGGCATCTCGGCTCTTGTTTGGGCTGCGCGCAGTGCGGCGGAAACCTGCGCTACAGCGCTCAATTCCTTCAGGCGGAGTCGTGTTTCTTCAGCCAGCCGGCTGGTTTCAATCGCCAGCGCAGTAGTGGAAGCAAAGCTGACCAGCGTGTGCATGTCGGCTTCACTGAAAGCGGCTTTACGCTCGGTGCAGTCCAGGCTGATGACACCGATGAGCTTTTCCTGAACAATCAGCGGGGCAACCACGGCGCTGAGCACCTGCCGGGCTTCTTCAACTTCGCCGTTGTAGCGGGTAGTGCCGTAGTCGCGCACACTGGGGATGAGCAGTGCCCGCCGCAGACGCGCCGCCAGCGCGCAATACCCCGAGTCGCGTACAAAGGTGAGGTTGTAAATGCGCGGGTCCTGATAGCCGCTGGCGGCGTAGATGCGCAGGCTGCCGTCCGGCTCGGTCAGCAGAATGCTGCCCTTGTCGGCGGCTGGGATGGCAGAGCGGGCAGCTTCCAGCAATCGCTCCAACAGCGGGCGCAATTCGAGCGTTTCGCCCAATGCCCGAGCAACACGTGCTTGTGCTTCCAGCAGGCGTTCGTGCCGTTTGCGTTCGCTGATGTCCACGTAGAGCGCTGCCACATAAGCTACGTGAATTCGGGTTAGGCGGGCAAGGGCAGGTACTCGTCCAAGCCCAAAGACGGTTTTGATGGACGGCGGCAGTAAGCAATCAAGCCGCACAGCACATTTACAAAGAAGTTGATGATACTGCGATGGCGAGAGTG
>DAOTYY010000172.1:0-5940 GCA_034434695.1 Anaerolineaceae bacterium | reverse complement strand
ACTTGAACTGCTCAAAGGCAACACCAAACTCAATCACTTTGCTCTCAAATCAAAATTGTACGTACGCGCTATCCAATCGGCTTACGCTGCTCTTCGGGAACTCAATCCCGTTCAATTGGCTGCGTAAGGTGAGTTAGTAATTGATGATGAGGAAATTATCCAACACCTGATCGCCGCTTTTTTGAAACATGCCGGCTACGAAATCCTTGTAGCCGATACATGTCAGGAAGGGTTGGAATTGCTGAAAAATGAGCAGATTGAACTGGTGACTTGTGACTTAATGATGCCCGACATGTCAGGGTATGATTTCTTGAGAACTCTCAAAGCAGATGCAAGACTTTCATCCATTCCGGTGATCATCATTACTGCGGCGGGAAGTGCGACAGATGAAGACTTACTCAGGCAGTTAGGCGCCGCAGCAATTATCAGCAAGCCTTTTACTGGACTCACGTTAGAGGCGGCTGTTGCTGAAACATTCGGTAGTTAAACAATCGCGGCAAAAAAAGAGGACCTCCCTGTGTGTGTAAATAATCACAGGGAGGTCTTTTGGGAACTGCAGGTCTTTACTTCTTATCCTCACTTTCTGGCGTGGCTTTACTCATTGCCTTACGTTTGTGTAGCCAGCGAATAAAGCTGCGAACAACAAAGTAACCAGGCATGCCAAGCAAAATGGTGAGCGGCAGACAAAAGATAACTGCCCAGATAACAATGTTGGCAATCGCTTTTAGAGCATTGATTAACGCTTGAAGAGCGTCCCGTGCCACCCTAACTGGCTGCCAGCCGCCAATCGTGAGTGGTTTGACTGCTTCTTTTGAGCGAATGCTCACCTGAATTGCAGACAGCGCTGACACTTCCTCGTAATACTTCATCTGCCCTTTGATAACCTCGATTTGCTCCTCAACGGCTTTCAATTCCCGGTAAACTGCCAGCACATCTTCGGTTTTTGTCGCTTCTTCCATTATGCTGATCAAACGTTTTTGGGCATGCTCTAGATTGGTGAGCTGTGATTTTAGGTCTGTATATTCTTTCGTTACATCTTGCCCGGTAACATTTTCAGAAAGAATATCCATCTTGAGATCTTCCACAAGTCCTTTGATTTGGCTCATGGCTTCACCCAACCGTTGAGCAGGAACACGAATCGTAATGGATGCTTCCGGCACTTCAATTCCTTCTTCTGTACGGATCTTGTACAACTGAGAACTGACAACAAATCCCCCCATATCCTCTGCCATCTTGCTAATCGTCTCCATTGCTTGGGCAGGTTCTGCTACAACAATTGTTAGGTCAGCATTCTTAATAACAATGCGCCTCTCGGATGAAACTCGCTGCATATCAAGCTGCATGTCAGATGAAAATTCAGACTCGGCAGCAAGAGACATCCCCTCAGCAGGGACAGCAGCGGGCTGGGCAGGCATGGCAGTTGCCATCACCGCTTTTTCAACCAGAACCATTGGTGTCGGCGTAGCAGCGGGTGCACACGCAGACAAAACAACCACCAAAATCAAGCTTGTAGCAATGAATACCATCTTCCTCATGATACTCCTCCTCCTTAACTGATGTCTTAAACATGAAACGCTTATATGACCCAAAAGTTCCCTTGCTCACCAACCTTGCGCGAGCCGTATAGCGTGACGGCGGGGAAGACCTAGTGCGTTAATTCGCTGCTGAACACTGAGAACATCGTATTCGACACGGTGCAGCTCCCAAGTCATTTCCTCTGGATCAAAAATGGCATAAGATGCCCTGGGATCGTGATCGCGCGGTTGACCAACCGATCCTGGATTTAGGATAGCACGCATGGTCAGTTTCAATTGATCACCATTGTCAAACAACTGACACTCCACATTTCCGGTACCATTCAGTGTCAGATAAGCCAGCGGAATATGTGAGTGACCAACAAAGCAAAGTTGAGTGTCGAAAAAATCAAAGTTGAAGGCAGCCGTATGGGTATCAAGCAGATACTCCCAGACTGGATTTCTCGGACTGCCGTGTGTCAGGGTTACCTGATTATTGATAACGTGTTTTTCTGGCAAACCAGACAGGAAGCTCATGTTTTGTGGAGTAAGCACACTGCGTAACCAATAAATAGAAATGCGCGCATCGTGATTGAAAGTGTTAAGGCTGATTTGTCCCACGGCGGCTGCGTCATGGTTCCCTAATAGACAAACAAGACCCGGCAATGACCTCACCAGTTCAATGCATTCATTCGGATCAGGCCCATAACCAACCAAATCCCCCAAACACCATGTGGCATCCACACTGCCCGCTGATTTCAGTACCACTTCCAGCGCAGTCAGGTTGGCATGAATATCAGAAATAACCAGAATGCGCACCTTAACCCCTACGGTAAGTTGAAATAGAGATCCCAAACACCAGGCGCAGTTTGGGGAAAATCAGAATGCAAGCCGACAATCACGATCCATGTGTTCCCCGGCTTCAAGAGATAAGGTAAACCATATTGATTGAAAAACTGGATAGGCTTTTCGTGATCTGCCGCGCGCCACGATCCCGAAACCATCAACCCATCGCGGAAAAACACTGCCCGCTGTCCATTGAGCACATCCCAAATAGCAATATCATGTAATGTGGGATTATATTCCGTATACTCGGCAAACAGAATAATAACATTTGCAAAAGCAAGCTGCGCTCCTGTCAACTGGTCAGTCAGCGGCACCATGTTACGTTTATCTAGTTTTTCCTCAATCCAGCGTTCGTACAAACCGGTAGCAGGATTGTAGCGCCATTCTCCACGATCAAAACTGCTATACTCAACACCGATGCGAACAGCAAACTGCTCGGAGTTTGGCGAGCGCCTATCAAAAAGCATGCCGCTTAAAACAGGACGCCGATTATCAATATGATGACGAATCGCATAACGGGTCACTTCCAATGAGTTGGCGTAAACCCAGGGTTCGCTATGTGTTTCACCTCCACAGATGACCGGACAGGGAACTTCCAGATGGGAAATTGCCCGTTCCCCAAGCTGAGTCTCAATAACCTCATCCACACGCGGATCGGCGCTCCCATAGACCAGAATTCCTTGATACATACTGACCAGTTGACTGTCCACCAGCCGCCCGGAACGAACCGAGCCGGCTTTGGCTGCATCCTGACCGTAGAACGTTGCCAGAAAGCGATTTTCCCCATTACCAATATAATACTCGAATACAATATCGGCAAAAGAAAGACCCGCCTGCGGACGGACTGAAGGCGGGTAATTCGATACTTTCACCATCACCGGGCGTCTTTCCAAGGCATAAACATTAGAAGGGGGAAGACCGGTAAGCGGATTAATGTCATCTGGAAAATTGTAAAACCCAATCACTTCATGCGAACCAACCGGCGTAGGCCAAGGTGTTTGAGTGGGAAATAAGGTCGGGATCGGCTGGGTGGGCTGAGGTGTCCAGGTAGGAGGAAGGCTTTGAACATAAACCGGATCATCTTCTGTTATGGCAAGGTTGTTTGAGACAATCACAACAGTTGGTGTGATTTGCGAGTTCAACTGGCAACGTGTAATGAGCAAAGGGAAAACCACTGCCAAAAAACAAACAAACCTTCTTAGAGCCATTCGATGACCTGTTGAATGATCCTTTCTGCAACATCCAGTTTTGTCAGCAACGGTAGTTCTTCGAGACGTCCATCTGTAAACAACAGCGTCACCCGGTTGGTCTCAACTTCAAATCCGGCGTTTGGGGCGCTGATGTCATTTGCAACAATCATATCCAGTCGTTTAGCTTCCAATTTCGACCGGGCATTCTGGATTAAATTTTCGCTTTCAGCAGCAAAACCAATTGTTCGACGAGGAAAACCAGTCTTCACCTTCAGGTTCGCCACAGCAACCAGAATATCCTCAGTGGGTTCCAAATCCAGTTCCAGAAGGCCTGATTGTTTCTTGACTTTTTGTTCTGCGGGATTACGAGGACGAAAATCAGCAACTGCAGCAGCCATGATTAAGACATCTGTTCCCGCTGTCTGCGATGACACCTGCTGGAGCATTTCCCGTGCCGTAGTAACAAGGATGACACGGCAACCAATCGGCATTTCCAGATATGTTGGTGCAGTAATTAACGTGACATCTGCCCCGGCATCTAATGCCGCCTGAGCAATCGCATAACCCTGACGACCAGAAGAACGATTCGCGATCACACGTACCGGGTCAATCGGTTCACGGGTACCGCCAGCAGTAACCATGATCTTTTTCCCCTTTAGAGGACCATCACGACTTAGCAGGTAACGCACATGAGCAATGATTTTCTCCGGTTCCGTCATCCTGCCCACGCCTGTCAAACCTGAAGCAAGATGCCCGCTTTCTGGACCCATAATCACTGCGTTCCGGCGGCGCAAGATATCCACATTTTCCTGTGTAGCCGGATGATTGTACATCCCCGCATCCATTGCCGGAGCAATGAGCATAGGACACTCGGCTGCCAGCGCCGTTACCGTCAACAAATTGTCGCTGATACCATGCGCAAGCTTTGCAACTGTATTTGCCGAAGCTGGCGCAATAACGAGAAAATCCGCAGATCTTGCCAAGCTAATATGGGTAACATGTCCCTCACCACCCCACAAGTCAGCATCGGTATATGCCTTGCTACCAGTCACGGATTGAAATGTTAGCGGGGAAATAAATTGTAAAGCACTTTGGGTGAGAATAGTGGTCACATTAGCGCCCATCTGATGCAGTTTAGAAGCAATATCAGCAGCTTTATAAGCCGCAATTGAACCAGTTACCCCTAATAGAATTGATTTATCTTTCACTGGGTTAGGCATAAGCTAATGATTCATCTCCCAAATAATGCGCAACCCATCCAACGTTAACCAGGGGGCAAGGATTTGAATACACTCCGTTTCACGAGCGACAATCTCAGCCAGTCCACCGGTTGCAATTACTTTCATCTCTTTACCCAATTCTTTCCGAAAGCGCTTAACCATGCCTTCCACCATCGAAACGTAACCATACAACAACCCAGACTGCATAGCATGAATAGTATTACGCCCAATGACAGAAGGTGGAGTTTGCAGATCAACACGAGGAAGCTTGGCAGTGCGTTGTACCAGTGCATCCGCTGCAATCCCAATTCCTGGAGCAATCGCTCCTCCAAGATATTCTCCCGCAGCAGTAATAGCATCAAATGTTGTGGCAGTACCAAAGTCAACGACACAAGCTGGCCCACCGTACAGGTTCAAAACAGCCACGGCATCTACGATTCGATCAGCGCCAACAGCGTTCGGAGTATCGTACAGAACTTTGACTCCTGTCTTAACAGTATGATCCACAATTAATGGCGTTTGGTTGAGATAAACCTGACTGGCTTGCAGAATGCGCGTAGTTAACGGTGGGACGACGGATGCCATACAAACTCCATCCAGTTGATTGGGTGCACAACCACCATGCTGTAACAATCCAAGAATTTGCAACCCGTACTCATCCGGCATACGCTCATGCTCAGTTGCCAGACGCCAACGCGCCCCCAGCTTTGATCCTTCATACAAGCCTAAAGTAATATTTGTATTACCCACATCAATGGTTAATAGCATATTGTTAATCCAATGTTTTAGGTACCCACGTTCACGCGGATATTTTCAATAATCTCCGCTGCGTAATCGAAACGGTTGAAAGCTGGCATCAGGTAAATACCCTGTACACTGCGCGCCATCTCTTCAACTAATTCTATCGCAATTTTAATACCTTCGCGCGCCTCACTCCCGCTAGCCTTTTCCATCCTCGTCATGATACTCTCAGGGATCACGATACCGGGAATTTCATGATGCAGGAATGCAGCATGACGAACACTTGCCAAAGGTAAAATAACGTGAATTCGGGTTAGGCGGGCAAGGGCAGGTACTCGTCCAAGCCCAAAGACGGTTTTGATGGACGGCGGCAGTAAGCAATCAAGCCGCACAGCACATTTACAAAGAAGTTGATGATACTGCGATGGC
>DAOTYY010000171.1:0-22893 GCA_034434695.1 Anaerolineaceae bacterium | reverse complement strand
AAAGCGGGATTGGACGGACGACGCCGGTGTGGATGTACCCGCAGGGCGCCAGTCCGCGCGGGGTGAGGGATCTGAGCGGCAACGTATGGGAGTGGCAGGCGAATTATTATGATAAAGACCATGATTTTTTGGGCTTGAGCGGCGGTTCGTGGGTCATCCATTGGGTCGGCGCGCGCGTGGCGGTCTTCAACGGCCGCCCGAACTCCCTCTGGAACCTCAGCGGTTTTCGTTTGGTTGCCCGCCCGTTGTAGGGGTTGTTTTCTGTGCAAGCCCCCGCAGCGCAGCGGAGGGGGCTTGTGTTTTCTGCGTTCTGTCGGCTTAAAATTTTTAAAAACCTCTTAAGGAGTTTAGAATTGAAAACCTACCGCAATCTCTACCCGCAGGTTTATGCATTCGAGAATCTTTATCTGGCGTACCGCCGGGCGCGCAAGGGCAAGCGCGGCAAGCCGGGCGCGGCGGATTTTGAACGGCGTTATGAAGAAGAATTGTTTGCCCTGCAGAGCGAATTGATGACCCGAACGTACACGCCGGGCAAATACCGCAGTTTTTACATCCACGAACCCAAACGCCGCCTGATCTCTGCCGCTCCGTTCCGTGATCGGGTGGTTCATCACGCTTTGTGTCAGGTGATTGAGCCAATCTGGGAGCGGCGCTTTATTTTTGACAGTTACGCTAACCGCGTGGGCAAAGGCACGCACCGCGCCCTGGACCGCGCGACGCAGTACGCCCGCCGGTACCGCTACTTTTTGCAATGCGACCTGCGCCAGTTTTTTCCTTCAATTGATCATGCTATTCTGCTGGCGGAATTGCGGCGGTTGATCGCCGATGACGGCGTGATCTGGCTGTGTGAAACAGTTTTGCAGAGCGGAGTGGGCGTGTTGAGCGAAGAATATGAAATGGTCTGGTTCGACGGCGATGATTTGCTGGCGGCGGTTCGTCCGCGCGGATTGCCAATCGGCAATCTGACCAGTCAGTTTTGGGCGAATGTGTACCTCAATCCGTTTGACCATTTTGTCAAGCGCGAACTGAAATGCCCGGCGTATCTTCGCTATGTAGATGACTTTCTGCTGTTTGGTGATGATATGCGGCAGTTATATGACTGGCGCGCTGCAATGATTCAAAAGCTGGCTGAGCTGCGCCTGACGTTGCATGCCGAGCGTGCTCTGGTGTTTCCGGTTAGAACGGGCATCCCGTTTCTGGGGTTTCGCTTATATCCCGATCACCGAAGGGTCAAAGCGCGCAAGGTAATTGCCTTCCGGCGCAAATTGAAGTCTATGCTGAAACAACCGGTCTCTTATGAGCGGCTGACCGCCAGTGTAAGAGGTTGGATCAATCATGTCCGTTATGCCGATAGCTGGGGCTTACGCCGCAGGATGTTAAGCTTTCGCATTCCGCAGGAGGCTCATGGAAGAGTCGCCGCTGTTTGTCCGCACGCATGACTTTTTGCTCTGGTTACTGCCGCAGGCGCAGAAATTCCCCCGCACATACCGCTTCACGCTTTCCGAGCGTATTCAGCGCAAGGCGATGGATTTTCAAGACCTGATCGTTTCTGCTGGCAAATCGCAGGGCGGGGAACGCCGGGCGCATCTGAAGCAGGCGGATGTGGCGCTGGAGCAGTTGCGCTTTTGGCTGCGCTTTGCGCGTGAGCTGGATTTGCTGACGATCGGGCAGTATGAACATGCCGCCAGAATGCTGGTGGAGGTTGGGCGTTTGCTGGGGGGCTGGATCAAACAAGCCTGAGGCTTGTGAATTGGGCGTCAACCAAAGGGCTTGCGCGGCGGTTCATGGAACAACCATTGGAACAACGCGCGCGTAGCGGACCGCAACAACAACCACCCGAACAACCACTGGAACAACAACGGTTTTCGTTTGGTTGCCCACACGATTGTGTTTGCCGGCAGTTTGTACGGTTGAGCGGCCGGCTTCGAGGCATAAACGGCGGGTTGCACGCCCGGCGAACTCTGCGCCGCAGAGAGCCAAATACAAAACAATCCCATCCGTTCCAGTAGCCGCGCTGTGTTTTGCGGCGACCGTCCGGATGGGATGTTTTTCTTGTGCGCATCTTGCCAGTTTAGGGGTTAGGTGATATGATAGATATACCTGAATATAACAAAGGAGGCAAAAAATGTCAGAAAAAGTTCGTGTCCTTGAAATCACCGACCCGCCTTTTGTTCACAGCCTGTTCGGCAAGCCGTCCTGGGCGTGGCTGTGGCTGGTTGTGCGGTTGTATTTGGGATATACCTGGCTGACCTCAGGGCTGGGCAAGATCGGCAACCCGGCATGGGTGCAGACTGGAGAAATCCTCAAGGGTTTCTGGCAGCGCGCCGTGGCGATTCCGGAACCGCCCGCCCGTCCGCCCATCGCCTTTGACTGGTATCGGGCGTTCATTCAGGCGCTTTTGGACGGCGGTCACCATGTGTGGTTTGCCAAGCTGGTTGTTGCCGGCGAACTGCTGGTGGGCATTGCTCTGATTCTGGGCGCCTTCACGGGCATTGCCGCTTTCTTTGGCGGTTTCATGAACTGGAACTTCATGATGGCAGGGACAGCCAGCACGAACCCGCTTTTGTTCACCCTGTCCATCCTTCTGATTCTGGCGTGGAAGACAGCAGGCTGGTGGGGGCTGGACCGCTGGCTGCTGCCGGCTCTGGGCACCCCCTGGCGACCGGGACGGGTGTTTGACGGGCGCAGTCCGGCATCCGCCGCTGAGGGTGCATCCTGAGCGCCGCTTTCTGGGCGCTCATCATCCCAGCCGGTCGTTTGCTTTATCTATCTGCAGTTTTTTGCGGCAGTTCGAAGGTGAAGTTGCTGCCTTTGCCTTCCACGCTTTCGACCCAGATTCTGCCGCCGTGTAATTCAATCATCTCTCTGGCGATGGAAAGCCCCAGCCCCATGCCGCCATGCCGGCGGGTGAGGTGCTTTTCCACCTGATAAAAGCGCTGGAAGATCTTTTCCCGCTCGCCCGGCGGGATGCCGATGCCGTTGTCCATCACCGAGACGCGCACGTGCCGGGGCAGCTCTTCGATTTTCACCAGCACCAGCCCGCCGGGGTTGGTAAAGGTGATGGCGTTGCGCACCAGATTCTCCAGCGCCATGCCGATTTTTTGCTCATCACATTCCACCAGCAAATCAGCGCGGCAGGGGCGCAGGGTGATTTTCACCCCTTTTTCCGCGGCGGGAAACTGAAAGGACTCAACGATGCGCTGTGCCAGCGCGGCAATGGCGACGCGCTCATAATGCAGCGGATGCAGACCCTGTTCGAGCGCTTCTACGGTGGCGAACTGTTCGATGATACTGCGCAGTTGCAGGGCGCTGTTTAGAATGCTTTCGACGCTCTGGCGCTGTTCGGGGGGCAGACTGTCCTGAAGCAGCGCTGCCTGTCCGAGAATCACCCCAAGCGGGGTGCGCAGTTCATGGAAGGCAACGGCGACAAAGTTCGTTTTCATCTGTTCGGCTTCCTGCGCCGCTTTTTGGGCTTTTTGCGCTTCGTCCTGCAGGCGCCAGCCTTCGATGGCGATCGCCGCCAGCGCCGCCAGAATCTCGACCATCTTGACATCCTCTTCGGTGTAATCGGCGTCGTTTTGTTTGTTCACCGTCTCCAGCACGCCAATCGTCCTGCCTCGCACAACCATCGGCACAGCCAGCAGGGTGCGCGTTTCGGCGCTCAGCTCGCGGTCCACGACGCGGTAAATCGGATCCTCGGCACTGTGCTGTCTGCCCAGCACCATCGGTTTGCGGTTGCGGAAGACCCAGCCCGCCACGCTGCGCTCCAGCGGGACACTGATAAGTTTGACCGATTTCATCAGATGAACGGGGATGGCGCGGAAACGCAATGAACGCGTTCCCTGCTCGTAGATGAGGATCGAACTGCTTTCACTGCCGGTCAGCTCAGAGGCTGCCTGAATGATGGATTGCAGGATGGGGTCCAGTTCCTGATGTTCGCTGATTTTTCGGCATAGGGCAAGCAAATGTTCCAGCCAGTTGAGACGGTTGACTTGTTCCTGCATGATTTCACCCTCTCTGATGCAGATTATACTGCGCTTTGTCAATCCCCATGCTTCGAGTAAAATACGCTCTATCAGGTTCGTTTCTGCTTCGTGAAAGGAGGCTGCGCATGAGAGTATCGTTAAGGCTTCAGCGGTTGTGGTGTGTCATTTTTCTGTTGTTTCTCGCTGCGTGCAGCGCTCCGGCAGAGCATACGCCGGACGCCACCGCCGTTTTCCAGAGCGCGCTGCTGACGGCTACCTATGCTCTGCAGGCGCCGACGGCGGCCCACACTCCCGCACCGCCGGCTGAGACCCCCGTTCCCATCCCGACCGAAACGCAAACGCCCGAGCCCAACCGCACCCCGCCCGCGCTGCCGCCCGCTTTTATCTCCGATTTGCTCAACCCGCTGGATGCGCCGCGCAGCTACATTCAGGATACCTGCCAGTACTTGAAGATGCGCTGGGATGCGAACAACAGCGTCCCCGGTACAGTGGTCATGCCGATCATGTTTCACTCGATCACCGATGGCGAGGTGACTTATGCTGACCAGATCAGCGTGACCCAGTTCAACCAAATCATGCATGATTTAAAACAGCAGGGCTTCGAGGCGATCACCATCCAGCAACTGGCGGATTTTCTAGAGCGCAACGCCAAAATTCCCCAGCGTTCGGTCATTTTGATCGTGGATGACCGCAAGCGTTCTGCCTATTTTGAAACCCATTTCAAGCCGTATTTCGATAGCTGGGGCTGGAAAGTAACCAACGCCTGGATCAGCGCGCCGGATACTTCCGAAGGCTTGTGGCAGGAAAATCAGGCGGTGGAAGCAGCCGGCTATGTGGATCATCAGGCGCATGGCGTCATTCACAACGTGCCGATACAGGAAGGCTCGCCGGAAGATTACATCCGCAGTGAGATTTTCGGCGCTGCCGAAGCCATCCAGCAGCGTTTTGGCAAGCGTCCGATTGCCTATATCTGGCCCGGAGGCGGGTTTTCCAAGCGCGGCGTTGAAGTTGCCCGCGAGGCGGGGTATCGGTTGGGCTTCACCATCAACCCGCGCGGTCCTCTGATGTTCAACTGGATACCCCTCAGCGACAGCGCGGACCCAGCCCGTCCGTCGTTCATGCCGGAAGCCGGCATTGGCGACCCGCTGATGGTGCTGCCGCGCTACTGGGACACCGATGTTACCCTGCACATTGATACGGTGCGGCAGATCGGCAAAGCTGCGGCGGCGTATGCCGCAGAGCACAAAGCGGTTGAGCTGGAATACTACGACATTGTCTGCAAACCGGTGACTGGAGAAATCCCCACCGCTGCGCCCTGAGGTACTGACCATGAGCTGTGTGTTCTGTCAGATTATCGAAGGGAAGCTGCCCGCCCGTGTGGTGCATCGGGATGCGCTGGTGACCGTATTTCATGACCGCGCCCCGATTACGCCGGTGCACCTTCTGATTGTGCCGAACCGGCATCTGGAATCGCTCAATCAGGCGCAGGAGGAAGACAAAGAACTGCTCGGGCATATGATCCTGACGGCGCAGAACATTGCCAGCCGGATGGGAATTGAACAGAGCGGTTATCGGCTGGTCATCAACACTGGACGGGATGCCGGGCAGAGCGTCTTTCATCTGCACCTGCATTTGCTCGGCGGGGCGCGTATGGCATTCCCTTTGCAGCCCGGCGAGTTTAGCTGAATGAGTTTTTGAGATGATAAACAAGGAGAACCGCAGGCGAAGCAGATTTTCCATCCGCCGGCTGGTGATTTGCCTGCTGGCGATGGTCTCCTTTGCTTGCGGGGTAACCACCAGCGATCTTCCTGAACAAGCGACGCAAATCATACCGCTCGATCCTGCCCAGCGCGCTGCGCCGCCGGCTTGGATGGTGCCGGCAACGCCATCCTATCGCCTGCCGCCGACGCGCCTGCCCGGCGCGCCGATCCTCACGCCCACGGCGGATTCACTGCGCCTGCTGCCCACCCTGCGCACTGAAACAGAGATCTATATTGTCCAGCCCGGCGATACGCTTGGCTTGATTGCCCGGCGTTACGGTATCAGTCTGGATCAACTGGTGCGGGCGAATCAGATTGAAAACCCGGATCTGCTTTCGGTTGGGCAGGTTTTGACCATCCCGCCGCCTTTGCCGGTTGCCTCTGCGCCTTCTTTCAAAATTATCCCCGATTCAGAGCTGGTCAATGGACCTGTCAGCGCGTTTTTTGACCTGGCGGGTTTTATACAGGAACGAAATGGTTACCTCCATCAGTATCAGGAAGAAGTGGATGGCGAGATGCTTACCGGAGCGCAGATTGTAGAGCGCGTCGGGCTGGAATATTCGGTCAACCCGCGTCTGCTTCTGGCGGTTTTGGAATACCAGAGCGGCTGGCTGACGGTTGAGCAGGTGGATGAGCTGACCAGAGAATATCCTGTGCGCTATGTGGATCCATACCGAAAGGGATTGTACCGCCAGCTTGCCTGGTCTGCCAACAACCTGAACCGCGGCTATTACTTATGGAAAGTTAACGCTGTACCTGCCTGGATCTTAGCCGATGGTAGCATTGTCACGGCAGATGCAACCATCAACGCCGCAACGGCGGGTGTGCAGCATCTGTTCAGCCTTTTGTATCATGCTTCGGATTGGGAACGCGCAGTTGGTGAAAGGGGATTGTTCGCAGTTTATCAAGAGCTGTTCGGTTACCCATTTGACTTTGCGCTCGAGCCGCAACTGCCGCATGACCTGACACAGCCGCCGCTTGAGCTTCCTTTTGAGCCGGGCGTGCCCTGGTCGTTCACAGGTGGACCGCACGGCGGATGGGGGGATGGGTCGGCTTGGGCGGCGCTGGATTTTGCGCCGCCGGGAAACGCCCTGGGTTGTGTTCCTTCGGATGCCTGGGTGACTGCGGCGGCAGACGGGTTGATCGTCCGCTCAAAGTATGGTGTGGCGGTGCTTGATCTGGATGGCGATGGGTTTGAGCAGACCGGCTGGACGGTTCTGTATCTGCATCTGGATAGCCGCGAGCGGGTTGCCGAAGGGAGCTGGGTGCGTGTAGGCGATCGGCTTGGACATCCCTCCTGTGAAGGCGGCGTTTCTACCGGCACGCATATCCACCTTGCAAGACGGTATAATGGAGAGTGGATTTCTGCCGACGGCTCGATACCTTTTTCGCTGAGCGGCTGGGTTTCGGAAGGTACCGGCGTCGAATATGATGGGTACTTAAAAAGAGGTGATAAAGTTGTTGAAGCGTGGAATGGGCGCAAGCCTGAAAACCAGATCCAGCGCTAAACCTGTTTTCCCTTTGGTTGTGTTGACGGTGTGGCTGCTCTCGCTTCTGGCGTGTACGCGTAGCGTCGTTCAGCCATGGCAAGTGACGGCAACAATTCAGGTGCTCTCTTTTACACAGACTGCGCTGGCTGTGAAAATGAGCGGCGGCTCTTCTCATGCCCAGGTAAGCCCGGCGCTCTCCCCAACAGTTGTTGACTCTCCGACTGCCTCCGTAACCTCAACTCCCGTTCCTCTCGATCCGACGCCTGATGAAGTTTCGCTCAACACGCCTGAGGATCCTGTGGTATTGTATTACTCGCAGGCTGGCGATACGTTGGGCGCGCTGGCGGTGCGCTTTGGTGTAACGACGAATCAATTCATCACCGCTCAGCCGGTGAGCAGTCCGTATGCGCTTCTGACGCCGAACGAGTTGATTGTTATCCCCAAAATATTGAAGGAGACCGGTCCGGGTGAAAAACTGATGCCGGACAGCGAAGTGGTCTTTTCGCCTTCGGCGGTCAATTTTGATATTGATGCTTTTGTGCAGAATGCCGGCGGCTATTTAAGCACCTATCGCGAATGGCTTTCAACCGGCTGGAATACCGGTGCGGATGTGATCGAGCGGATAGCGATTGAGAATTCGATCAACCCGCGCCTGCTGCTTGCCATGCTGGAATATCAAAGCCACTGGGTCTATGGGCAGCCGGCAAACCTTGCCCAGACGGATTACCCGATGGGATACCATGAGTTCAATCACAAAGGATTGTATAAACAATTGAGCTGGTCAGTTCAGCAATTGTCCATTGGGTACTATGGCTGGCGGGCTGGCTTGCTGACGGAGCTGGAGTTTCCCAAGGAACAGAGTGGCAAAACAATGCGCCTGGCGCCCGAGTTAAATGCAGGTTCGGTAGCTGTGCAATATTTGTTTTCCAAACTGTACAATAAGAGCGACTGGGGAAAGGCACTGTATTCGCCTGATGACAGCCTGATAACGACATATGAAAAGATGTTTGATAATCCCTGGCTGCGCGCTCAGGCTGTTGAACCCTTGTATCCGACTACGCTTACCCAGCCCAATCTGGAATTGCCCTTTAAAGTGGGGCACACATGGAGTTTTAGCGGCGGACCGCATTCTGCATGGGGACCGGATGGCGCGCTGGCGGCGCTGGATTTTGCGCCCTCATCGGTGGAGCATGGCTGCGTTGAGTCTCTGGAATGGGTGACCGCCTCTGCGCCCGGTCTGGTAGTGCGTTCTGGCAATGGCATTGTGGTGATTGATCTGGACGGGGATGGGTATGAGCAAACAGGATGGGCATTGTTGTATCTGCATGTCAGTTCGAAAGACCGCGTTGCGACGGGGACGCTGGTGGAAGAAGGCGACCCGCTTGGTCATCCTTCCTGTGAAGGGGGGATGGCAACCGGGACACATGTTCATATTGCCCGCAAATACAATGGTGAATGGATTCTGGCAGATGGACCGGTACCTTTCGTATTGAGCGGCTGGCGTGCCCATGCCGGCAGCGAACCCTACAAGGGAACATTGACCAAAGGTGACCAGATCGTCACTGCCTGTCAATGCGGCTCTTTTGAAACCCGGATCACACGCTGATGTTAAGAAAGCTCTGTTTGTTGTCATGTTTTTGTGCGCTTTTGGCTGTGTTGTTGGCTTGTACCCCTCAGTCCAAACCGGTGTTGGAGTCGCCTGACCAGCAAAGCCGAAGTGACGCGTTGCCAGCCTCTGAATCTGTTCCCACCCCGCTGCCCACGCGCCCCATATATGCCCCTGGCGAGCTGGTAGATTATATTGCGCAAGCTGGCGATACGCTTCCTGCTTTGGCTGCTCACTTTAACACGACGGAAAAAGAGATACGCGCCGCGAATCCGGTCATTCCTCAGAATGTGACCACCCTGCCAGCCGGACTGCCAATGAAAATACCCATTTACTATCAGCCGTTATGGGGCAGTCCTTATCAGATTATTCCAGACAGTTTGTTTATTAATGGGCCCGCTCAGCGAGACTTTGACCCCGTTGCTTTCGTTGTCTCACAGCCAGGCTGGCTAAAGGATTATGAATTTTACGCAGGGGGCAAAAATCGGCGTGGCGGTGAACTGGTTCAGTACGTTGCAGAATACTACAGCATCAGCCCGCGTCTCTTGCTGGCGCTGATTGAATATCAGGCAGGCGGTTTGAGCCAGCCCAGTCTCACGGAAGACCTGCAACAATATCCGCTTGGTTATCACAATCGGGCGCACGAAGGTTTGTACCGGCAGTTATTATGGGCAGCAAATACGCTTAACAATGGCTATTATGGCTGGCGAACCGGACGGCTGAATCTGTTTGAATTGGCGGACGGTTCGTTGGAACGTGCAGACCCCTGGCAAAATGCCGCAAGCGTAGCCCTTCATTACTACTTTGCTCAATTTATGTCGGGAGAGGCTTATCAGCAGGCTGTTCATGCAAACGGTCTAGCAAAAACCTATCAGACCTTGTTTGGCTCAATGTGGGAGAACAATGAGCCGCATATCCCCGGCAGTCTGCAACAGCCGCTGATGCAACTCCCCTTTGCGCCCGGCAGTTCTTGGGCTTTTACGGGTGGACCGCATACCGGCTGGGGGGATGGGGAACCTTGGGCGGCGATTGATTTTGCTCCGCCCGCTGCGGCGGGCGGTTGCAACTACACCGAAGAGCTTGCTACAGCAGTAGCCGATGGTACGATTGTCCGCAAGGATACCGGTGTTGCTGTGCTTGACTTGGATGGCGATGGTGATGAGCGAACAGGCTGGACAGTGTTTTATTTGCATTTGGAGACGGCTTCGATCCCGCCTGTGGGCGTTCATCTGAAAGCAGGACAACCCATTGGTCGCCCTTCCTGCGAGGGCGGGCGTACCACCGGCACGCATGTCCATATTGCGCGCAAGTACAATGGTGAATGGATTCCTGCGGATGGTGCACTGGCATTCAATCTGGAGGGATGGATTGCCAGAAACGGCAAGCTGCCCTATGAGGGCAGCTTGGTGCGTTTCAGTCAAACTGTGCACGCCTGCGATTGTGCAGACAGCGCCTCACAATTGCAAGCCGGAAGGTAAAGTTTCTATAGCTGATGGATAGTGATCTTGTGCGAAATAGGCACCGCCTTACTTAACATTGCCTGTCCAGGACAGTATTTTGTTTCGGAGAGTTCCACAGCCCGCTTCACTGCCTCCGGGTCAATATTGTGTCCACTGACGATATATTCGATGACAATATCGGTAAATACTCTGGGGTGTTCCGTTGTTCGCTCAGCATGGACTGCCACTTCAAAACTGGTCACATCCTGACGTTTCTTTTGCAGGATGGAAATCACATCCATTGCGGTACATCCTGCCAGCCCAATCAGAAACATTTCCATAGGGCGGAAGCCGTCGTTGTCTCCACCTACCTGAGGCTCAGCACCCAGCGGTACAGTAAAACCAGTATCGGCAGTACCGCTGAAACTCAGACGCCCTTTCCAGCTTACTTTTGCATCCATTTTTTATCTTTCCCCGTTTTAGTGTAAATCTTATGTTTCGGTGTCAACCACATCGCGGATCTTCTCCAGCAGGACAAATTCCGGCGCTGCACCGATCAGCTCGCTTACGCCAAAATTGATGGTGGTGTGCGGTACGCCGCTCACACCGAATTCATTTGCCAGCATGGGAAACTCCATCGCTTCCACCATTTCTGCTTCCACCATTGGGCTCTCATAAGCCATTTGGTGTGCCAGAACCACTGCTTGAGGACAGTATGGACAGGTTGGTGTGACGAAGACTTGCAGGAAAATCGGCTTTTCCAGGCTGGCAAGGAATTCGCGGGTTTCCTGTTTTAGTCCAGAGTCGCCGGAGGAGACCATGAGGATGTCCCGAATTAACGAAGTGAACTCATGCCCGGCAGGAATGCCAGCATAGCGAATACCATGATCCACGATTTCGCCATCTTTTCGGCTGGCAATCACAATACCCGGCACTTTATCTACATTGAACTTCTTTAGCTCTTCTGGGTTTTCGTCCTCGTCAAATGTATGCAGTTCCAGTTTATCGGAAAGAACAGTGATCTCTTCCAGCAATTGCAATGTTTGGGGACAGTACTCGCAATCCGTCTTATTACCAAAAAACACCAAAGCAACCGGATGTTTCAAGCTTTCAAACATCTCAGCAAGTTGCTTTACAATCTCATCATCTAATAATCTTTCCATTTTTTTCTCCTTGTTATTTTTCTAATCACCCAAACTGGGCGGTAACAATCTTATCAGGTGAAGGCTCCTCCTTCAGCCTGGTATCCGCAGCCTGGGCAGATTACTTGAAGCATACCATTGTAAACCAGAACCGCCTTTCTGCAACGTGGACAAAAGTCACCCACTGTTGAAGCTGAATATTCATTGTTGGGCTGATGGTCACACTGCTGCTCAGAGAACGAAGGCACAAAAGTTTGCGTGAGGTTGTTACATTCCATATCCGGATACTGTTGAATTAGATGCATATCTCTACATCAGGTTACATTACTTGAGAAAGCTGGTCAAGTCTAGGCGTCGAAACAGTCTTTCGCGCACATCACTCGGCAGAGTTTCTTCCTGTGTCTCTTTTTGGTACAGCTCAATCGTCTTTCGCAACGTGTTAACCACAATGCGACAATTCGGACATTCTCTGAGATGCCGTTCAAGTTCTTCGCACAATACAGGACTTAAGTCACCATCCACGTAGTCAGAAAGTGTTTCCATCAAATCATGGCAATGTTTTTGATCGCTCATGATGATTTCTCCATTCTTTCGCTGAAGTATGCTGAAAGCTCTTCGCGTAGCCGTAAGCGCGCTCGCAGCAATCGTACCTTTACCGCTGATTCAGTGATACCAAGCGCATCGGCGGTATCTTTCACGGATAAGCCTTCGACATCCCGCAACAAGAATACCAATCGCAAAGCCGGTGAAAGCCGTTGGACAGCTTCGTCCAGAACTCGGCGCGTCTCGGTAGATTGCAATTCAGTTTCTGGCAGACAACACCAATCCACAAGCTGCAAATCTACGTTGTCCTTTTCCTCACCGCTATCATTATCTTCAAATAGTGAGAATTGTGTCTTCTGTTGCCGGAGGATCATCAGCGCTTCATTGACCGCAATACGATATAGCCATGTGGAAAGACTTGAGCGTCCTTCAAACTTTGGGAGCGCGTGAAATGCTTTAAGGAAAGTCTCCTGTAACACGTCTTCCGCGTCCTGTGTATTGCCGGTTATCTGTAAAGCCAGCCGATAAATTTTTCCTGAAAATAAATCAACCAAGCGCGCAAATTCGTTGCGGTCACCTGCCCGCAAGGCATCCAGGGAAAGGCTTGCGTCGACCGGACTATTACTCATTTAGATGCCATTTGAGAGAAATAGTTACCTGAAGAATTTTGGCAAGGTTTGAAAAAGATTGCTGTATCGCTGACGCCATTGCTGGTCCAGATACAACGCCATTGCTTGAGCCTGTCATAGACTTGTCCCCACAAAGGAGTAACTGGTGGTTTGTCAGGATGCACCGAATTCGGGCAGCGGGAAGTGCTGGGTAAATACAGGTTGATATTATCAATAATCAGCAGTCCACCGGGGGCAATCTTATTCAACAGGGCGCAGACGCAGGCATCTCGATAAATTCCATCCACCAGGGCAAAATCCAGGCTAGAGTCTGCGATTTTGTATGCTTCGCGAACATAATCAGATTGTAATGGATTTTCACCAGGTTTTTGTGGGCGGAAAAGATAAGTGACATTGGATTTTCCAAGCAGTTCTAACTCCCGCTTGACCTTTTCATACCATAATGGGTTATGCTCAATGCTGACCAGCGAAGCGACCCGCTTTGAAAACCAGATTGTGCTTTTACCTGAACCGAATTCCGCGCCATGATCCGTATCTCGCAAGTTGGCGATCAGAATCTGATTGGCGAGGGGCGTCAGCCATGGCAGGTCTGCATGACGATGCCGGTACAGTTTCTCCAGCATACGGTCAAATAGATAACGGGGGGTCCAGTGCGCAAACGATCTCACGCTATCTTCTCTCCAGTAGCAAGCAGGGGCCAGGTTGGTAGAACGTCCATGTCGAGAGAATCGCGATACCCTAAAGAATAGCGAAAATAACCTGCCGCAGCAATCATTGCTGCATTATCCGTGCATAAGGAAAGTGACGGGATGTGCACAGGAAACTCATTTTGTTCTAGAAACGCTGTGCGAATAGCTCGGTTGGCGGAAACACCTCCGGCAACCAGAATTTCCTTTGCCTTGTATTTCCTGGCGGCTTGAAGAGTTTTCGTAACCAGCACATCTACCACCGCAGCTTGGAAACTGGCAGCTAAATCTTCTACTGGTAGCTCTTGTTTTTTCTCTTCAAACTGGCGTACCACTCGTAAGACAGCAGTCTTTAAACCGCTGAAGGAAAAATTCCAGCTACCCTCCAACCGGGCGCGGGGAAAATTGAAAGCACGGGGATTGCCGTTTGCAGCGGCTTTTTGGATTGCGGGACCACCGGGGTAGGGCAATCCCAGCAAGCGAGCCACTTTGTCAAAAGCCTCGCCAGCCGCATCATCCAACGTAGCCCCTAAATGTTCATAGATCAAATGATCTCGCATCAGGTTGAGTTCAGAATGTCCGCCGGAAATTAACAGAGCCAACAAGGGAAAACGAGGGGCAGGCGGAGGTTCTGCAACATCTGCCGGATAAACCCACGCTGAATAGATATGCCCTTCAAGATGATTAACGCCGACCAGTGGAAGACCTTCCGCCAGAGCCAGACCCTTAGCAAAATTCACACCGACTACAAGTGAACCAGCCAGCCCTGGACCACGCGTGACGGCAATAGCGTCAATCTCTTTTAAGCTCAAGTGAGCCTGCTGCAGAGCTTGTTCGACAACGTTATAAATGGTGAGAATATGTTGGCGTGAAGCAACTTCTGGAAAAACACCGCCGTATTTTACGTGCAAATCAATTTGCGAGGCAATCACACTGGAAAGCAGCGCGCGTCCATTCTCGATGATTGCCGCAGCGGTCTCATCGCAGGACGTTTCAATCCCCAATATTCTTGCGGGCGGGAAAGACGTGGTTACATTACAGTTATCTGTGTCCATAACCTTTAACCGGGATTACCAAGTTCATTGGAAAGTCTGCCAAAACCTCAAATTGCCCGTCAGGTTTTGCCCAGTATGTATCTTCCAGGCGTACTCCTAGCATTTTTTCGGGATAGTACAAACCGGGTTCAAGTGTAAAAACGCTTCCCGACATTAACAGTTGAGGGTGGTCTTCATCCATGCGGCTAAATGGCTGCTCGTGAATAAATAACCCAACCCCATGTCCCAGTGAATGAACAAAACCGCTCTCGGTTTTTGGATCGCTATTGACTGTAGGGTGTCCCATTGCCTCAAATAACTCACAAGTACGGCGCTGGTAATCACCAAAAGGTGTGTTTAATTTTAATTCCCCGCGTATTTGCTGATAGACTGAAAGAACCTGCTCGTATAATGCCAGTGCTTCATCCGGAGCGTATCCAATGCACCAGGTACGTGTCATATCGTAGAAATAGCCGCCGCCCTGTTCGCAGGGAAAAATATCAAACACGATGGTCTGCCCAAGCCGCAAAACATCCTTGGCTGTACCACTGCTATGCGGTACAGCCGAATCGTGTCCAATGGCAAAAATTGTCCCTTCTGGGTTTTCTGCCCCGTTTTCCGCCAGCAACAGGTTAATTCGCCGCTTAATATCCTGAACAGTGAGAGGTTCACCGCTTGTCTGGACTAACTTATCCCCGCGAACTGCGTGACCGCTGATGTAATCCACAATATTACTCACGACATCTGCAGTCACCTGTCCCATACGTCGAATGCGGTTCACTTCGTCCTCATCTTTGGTTGCCATTGCCATCAATAACACGTTTTCCTGAAAGCCGAGAAAACAAATATCCGGCTCCAGCATTTGCAGTGCTGCGAATATTGCATACCCTTCGCCCAAATCCGTTTTACCATAAAGTGCCACGCGGCCTTTTGTCACTCCAACATCCCTTAACATTTGTTGGTAACGCAGTGCCAGGGCTTTGGCAGGGTCTCCGCCGGCAGTTTTCAGCAAATCTTTATAGGCTGGATAGTCTGCATAACAACGAGTTGGTAAACCTGTATGTGCAGCCTCGTCGCGTTCCATAGAAGTGTGGAACAGCAAAGGCTGTTCCCCCCGTTTTTTGATCAGATCGGCAATGGTCAGATGTGCGCCACCCGTCAGGTAAACCATATAGGGGTTGTGGTCTCCGGGGCCAGTTACCAACAATGCGTCAATGTCATTTTCTTGCATTAAGCGATCGAGATCTGATTTCATGGGTCACCTTTCAGTGTCAGCTTTTAAGTCCAAGCGCGTTTTGCAATCCGACCAGCAAGGCACCCTCTTGATCGGGTGTTACAGTGCGCGGGTCCAGCACGACCCGGTTATTCAGAATCCTGGCTATGATGGGCGGTTTTACTTCGCGTAATCGCTTCAGGAATCTATCGGGCTGTTTCACCGGTAGTTCCAGCAAAAAGGTTGGTAAAGTTTCTCCAGGCAGGCTTCCCCCGCCAATTGTAGATTGTCCTGCAATCACCTCGCCGGTTTGAAGCATGTTCCTCCAATGGATAGCGCGGGCTTTGAGTTCCTCTGGCCTTGTGCTGATCATACGCCATACTGGAATTTCGCGTTCTGCTTCGTCTTTGAGATAGTGGATCAGCGTAGCAGACAGCGCTGCCAGACAAAGTTTATCTGCCCGCAACGGGCGTGCCAGAGGATGGCGCTTAATCTTTTGAATCAGGTCTGCCCTGCCAGCCAGAATACCTGCTTGAGGTCCTCCCAGTAACTTATCGCCAGAGAAGCAAACCAGACTTGCACCGGCTGCCAGTGATTCTTGGATCATTGGTTCGTGGGCTAGTCCAAATCGGGCTGTATCCAGCAAAGCCCCTGATCCCAGGTCATCTATTACTGGAATCTCGTACTGCTTACCCAACTCCACCAATTCGCTGAGCGAGGGTTCCTCTGCAAAACCAATGATCTTAAAATTGGAATGATGAACATGCAGTAACAACGCCGTTGAGTTCCGAATTACCCCTTTGTAATCTTCAATCTGCACTTGATTAGTTGTTCCGACCTCAACAAGTCTGGCACCAGATTGGCGCATGATCTCCGGTATGCGGAAGCCTCCTCCAATTGTCACAAGCTGTGTCCGGGATACAATCACTTCGCGTCGTCGGGCAAGCGCGGATAGTGCTAAGAGAATTGCTCCGGCATTGTTATTCACAACCAACGCTGCTTCTGCCCCAGTCAACATTTTGATCAGCGCCTCGACATGTTCGGAACGTTCGCCGCGTTGTCCGGTATTCAGGCAATATTCAAGTGAGCAATATCCGGTGGTCATCCCGCTGATTGCCTGTAATGCCGCATAACTGAGCGGCGCCCGCCCAAGATTGGTATGCAGTATAACGCCTGTGGCATTTATAACTGGCAATAGGGTGGGTTCTAACCATGTCTCCAGTTTTTGTTCTGCCAGCTCCAGGATAGCGGGTCTTTGGGGGATAGTTTTGTTGTCATTGAAGGATCTGCGAATATCATCCAGAACGCAGCGTATTGCCGTCAGCGTTAGTGAGCGCCCGTAAACGGTGATCAATTCTGCAGCGTGACGGGTTTGAAGCAGTTGCTCCACAGAAGGCAGGGCTCTTAATTTATTCATTCTGCTTTTCTTCAGGATTCCAGCGGCTGCGTTCACGCAAACGAAGGAGGGTTTCAATCAGAATAAATCCTGCAGCGAGAAAAAAGAATAAAGCTGGGGTTAACACACGTCCCTGCTGAAGCCACATTACTACACTGCCGAATATACCGACCCAGATAGCTTCCCGCACGATGATCCCGCCCGCTGCAAGGGGGGTGCTGGGAAAACGCCAGTGCAGGAATGCAAGAATAGGCAGCGATGTTCCACACAGCGCGATGACAAAGAGAAAGTAAAAGAGCCAACGCGGAAAGAGCGTTGGATAAGTAAACCCAACGATATAAATCCAGCCGCCCCAGCCAGCGATGCTTAATATGATACCCGTTATGAAATAAGAACGGTAGGGTGACAAGCGTGATCTCCCAGAGTTGCTATAAATGATTATAACACAGGCAAAATTTGAATAATTCGACCGGATGTGGTAGAATTTCAAACATAAAAACAGGCTATTTTAGCTACTCATCCAGAGAGGTGGAGGGACCGGCCCTGTGAAACCTCGGCAACCGCCATGTTTTGGTTGGTGCCAATTCCGGCAGAGACTGTTGCAAAACAGTTTTTCTGGAAGATGAGGTACTCGGATAAGGTTACCTCTCATGTTCCAGAGAGGCTTTTTGTTTAAGAGGTGCGCGATGAAACGAATTTATACCAACCGGCGTTATCTGGATGCTTTAAGGGAAAGAATTCTCATCTTTGATGGAGCGATGGGAACGAATCTGCAGAAGATGAACCTGACCGCGCAAGAGTTTGGCGGAGAACAGTACAATGGTTGTAATGATTATCTGGTGATCAGTTACCCGCAGGCTGTCGAATCTATCCACCGTGCATTTCTGGAAGTCGGGGTGGATGTTATTGAAACGGATACCTTTCGCTCAAACCGGATTACACTGGCGGAATACGGTTTGCAAGGACGCGTGATTGAAATCAATCAGGCGGCTGCAACTCTGGCACGAAAAGTCGCTGATGCGTATAGCCGAGATGGACAACCGCGTTTTGTCGCTGGTTCTATCGGCCCGTCGGGCAAACTTCCCTCAATGAATGATCCTGAGCTGTCCAATATTTCTTTTGATGAACTGGCAGATGTTTTTCGGGAGCAATCCTTGGGGTTAATTCTAGGTAGGGTGGATGTGTTGTTGATTGAAACCTCGCAAGATATTCTGGAAGTCAAAGCAGCGATTCATGGCATTCTACAGGCGTTTCAGGAAACGGGTGTTTTTCTCCCTATTCAGGCACAGGTGACTCTGGATACGACTGGTCGGATGCTGCTTGGTACTGATATTCAGGCAGTTCTGGCAATTTTGGAAGGATTGCCGATTGATGTCATTGGACTGAACTGTTCGACTGGTCCGGATTATATGCGTGATCCAATTCGCTTTCTCGGTGAGCAATCCCCATTGCCGGTTTCCTGTATTCCCAATGCTGGATTACCGTTGAATGTAGATGGTCAAGCGGTATATCCTTTACAGCCACAGCCATTTGCTGAGGCGCTTGTTGAATACGTAGAACGTTACAAAATCAATGTGGTTGGCGGTTGTTGCGGTACCACACCAGAGCACTTGCGTTTGCTCGTCGAGATGCTTCGTGGACATGCGCCCAATCCTCGCCCGACACACAGCGTGCCTCGCCTGGCTTCTGCTACTCAGGCGGTTTCAATGTTACAGGAACCACGCCCATTTCTGATTGGTGAACGTCTCAATACTCAAGGAAGCAGGAAATTCAAAGAGCTAATCTTAAGAGGGGATATGGATAGCATTCTCGACATTGCCCGGCAGCAGGTTGAAAGCGGGGCGCATGGATTGGATATTTGCGTTGCCTTGACCGAACAAGCCAATGAACCCGAGACTATGCAACAAGTCATTAAGGTTCTTTCGCCGGTTGTTCATGTGCCTCTGATCATTGATACCACAGAACCCGAGGTAATGGAAATCGCCCTCAAAACAGCCCCAGGACGTTGCTTGCTCAATTCGACAAATCTGGAAAGCGGGCGAACTAAAGCGGATCGTATCTTCGAACTGGCTGCCAGATATAACGCTGCTGTGATAGTATTGACGATTGATGAGCAAGGGATGGCAAAGACTGCTCAACGCAAACTGGAAGTTGCCAAACGGTTGTTTGAAATTGCCACACGTGATCATGGTCTGAAAGCATCGGATCTTGTGTTTGACGCCCTTACCTTCACCCTGGCAACCGGTGATCCGGAATTCAGCCAGTCGGCAATCGAAACCTTGGAGGGTATCCGCCTGATTAAGGCTGAATTGCCTGGTGTTTTAACATCACTGGGGGTCAGTAACGTATCCTTCGGTCTTAATCCTTCTGCGCGTCCAGTGCTTAACAGTGTAATGCTGTATCACGCTGTCCTGGCTGGTTTGGATATGGCGATAGTGAACCCGGCTCACATTACCCCATATGTAGAAATTCCACCACAGGAACGCGAGTTGGCAGAAGACCTGATCTTTAACCGCCGGACAGATGCTTTGCAACGTTTTATTGAATACTTTGAGGCTTCCACACGCAAGTCGGAAAGGGACAGCGTGCAAAAAACGACTCTACAAATGCTTTCGCCGGAACAGCGTATCCATTGGCGTATTTTACATCGTCACAAAGAAGAGATTGAAAAAGACATTGATGAAATCATTCTTCGCCCTGGCTCAGGTTCGAAACATCAACGCGCTGTTGAGATTTTGAATACAGTGTTGTTGCCAGCAATGAAAGAAGTGGGCGATAAGTTTGGCAGTGGTGAATTGATTCTGCCTTTCGTGCTTCAATCTGCTGAGGTAATGAAAAAAGCTGTTACGCATCTGGAAAAGTATCTGGAGCGTCAAGAGGGTGTCAGCAAGGGTACCATGGTGCTTGCCACGGTGTACGGCGATGTACATGATATTGGAAAAAATCTAGTCAAGACTATTCTCTCCAACAATGGTTATCAGGTAATTGATTTAGGGAAACAGGTACCGGCTGAAACGATTATCTCCAAAGCGGTTGAGGTCAATGCTGATGCAATTGGACTGAGCGCGTTGCTAGTCAGTACCAGTAAACAGATGCCGCTTATTGTGAATGAATTGCAGCGTCGTGGGTTACAGTTTCCGGTATTAATTGGTGGTGCGGCAATCAATCGGCGCTTCGGTCGGAGAATTTTGTTAACCGACTCAGGGCAGTTCTATAAGCCAGGCGTGTTTTACTGCAAGGATGCTTTTGAGGGCTTATCTGTTATGGATGCATTGATTGAACCTCAACAGCGTCAGCTATTGTTGGAAAAAATTTACCAAGAAGCCCGATTTGAATTGGAACAGAAAGCAGCATCTACAGAGGCTCAGCAATCGCGCAGAGTTCGCTCCGTTATCCAACCTGCAACAAAAATACCTCGTCCACCGGGCTGGGGTCCGCGTGTTGTGCGGCAGATGCCTCTGGAAACGATATTTCAACATCTCTCAAAAAATGAGCTTTTCCGCCTTTCATGGGGTGGAAAAAACACGCATGGAGAAGCTTGGCAAAAATTAATCCAAGAGTTTGAAGCCCGTTTAGACACCATGCGCCGCGAAGCGCTCAAAAGCGGCTGGTTGCAGCCGCAAGGTGTGTATGGCTATTGGCCGGCGCAATCAGACGAAAATGACTTAATCATTTATGAGCCGGGTACGGTGGAAAGTGGCTCGCCGGTTGAATTGACGCGCTTTTCATTTCCGCGACAGGAAGAAGGTGAAAACCTGTGTCTGACGGATTATTTTGCTCGGTTGAGTCGGGTGTAATGGATGTGGTTGCTTTTCAGGTGGTTACCGTGGGACAAAAAGCAACTGAGCGTTTTGAACAATTACAGGAAAGCGGAAACTATACAGAGGCGTATTTTACACATGGTCTGGCTGTTCAACTGGCGGAAGCGACAGCAGATTACCTGCATGAACATATCCGCCGCGAATTGGGTATTCCGCCGGGACAGGGAAAGCGGTATTCCTGGGGGTATCCCGCTATTCCGGATTTGAAAGACCATGTTGAAGTTTTCCGTTTGCTTCCAGCAGAGACCGAATTGGGAATGATGCTCACATCTGCTTACCAGCTTGTGCCGGAGCAGTCCACAGCGGCAATTATTGTCCATCATCCTCAAGCAAAATATTTTAACATTGGAGAAAGCAGAATCGAACAGTTAATGACAAACAGAGGTTAAGATGCAAGCGAACAAGAACCGTTTTATAAGTTTGCTGGAAAGCGGTCATCCTATTCTATTTGATGGTGCAATGGGGACAATGTTGAACCAGCGAGGAGTGGGATTTGATGAGCGTTTTGACGAACTTAACTTGACTCGCCCTGCGCTGGTTGCGGATATACACCGTGAATATATTGAAGCCGGAGCGCAGGTCATTCAAACCAATACCTTTGGTGCTAATCGGTATAAGTTAATGCGTCATGGTCTGGAAGACAAAGTTGGCGACATCAATCGGGCAGGGGTTGAATTGGCGCAACGAGTTATTTTAGCTTCCTTCAAGGACGTGCTGATTGCCGGCGATGTTGGTCCATTAGGAGTAAGGTTGGCACCATTTGGCAGAGTGCAACCTGAACAGGCGCAACAGGTTTTTGCCGAACAGATTTCTGTTCTGGCTGCTGCCGGCGTGGATGTGATCATTATTGAAACCATGACCGACTTGTATGAAGTACAAGCTGCAATCCGTGCAGCGCGACAGGTTGCCGCTGGAATTCCCGTAATTGCTTCAATGACCTTTACTCGTGATGATCGCACCCTATTAGGAGATGATCCGGTCAAGGTCGCGCGACAAATATGGGAGCAAGGTGCTGATGTGATTGGGGTCAATTGCTCTGGAGGACCTAATCAAATTCTGCGCATTCTCAAGCAAATGAGGCAAGCTGTCCCGCAGGGTCGTTTCTCTGTTATGCCAAATGCGGGTTGGCCTGAGCAGGTTGGTGGACGGATCATGTATCCGGCGGCGTCAGATTATTTTGGGGAGTATGCAAGCGCGTTTATCCAAGCTGGTGCAAGCGTTATTGGAGGTTGTTGCGGTACTACGCCGCAGCACATTGCCGCAATGGCAAAATCCATTCGGGAAACTACTGTAAACTTGACGACTTCTTCATACATTTTTAGCATTCCGGAAGTTGAGGAAACTTCACCTGCGGAGCAGCCTACTGCATTGGCGCAAAAATTATCCAACGGCAAATTTGTCATTGCTGCCGAAGTGGATCCCCCGCGCGGTCTCTCACCTCACAAATTACTGGCAGGTGCAAGCCTGCTTGCAGAAACAGGTGTGGACGTGATTAATGTTGCAGATAGCCCGATGGCGCGGATGCGGATGAGTCCTTGGGCGGTTTGCAGTCTGATTCAAAAACAGGTCGGTGTGGAAACAGTTTTGCACTTTCCCACGCGGGGACGTAACTTACTCCGTGTGCAGGGCGATTTATTGGCAGCTCATGCATTGGGTATCCGTAACATCTTTGTTGTCATGGGTGATCCAACAGCGATTGGTGATTATCCAGAGGCAATGGATAATTATGATCTAAGACCTTCTGGTTTAATTCAACTGATCAAACAGGGTTTCAATGCTGGGGTGGATCATTCGGGCGCAAACATTGGCCAACCTACATCTTTCTTTGTGGGCTGTGCCCTCAATCTTAATCCCGGTGATATTTACAAGGAAGTCCGTCTTCTGAACCGCAAAATTCGCGCCGGAGCGGATTTTATCCTGACCCAACCGGTTTATATTCCAGAGAATATCGCAAGGATCAAATCCGTTTATGAAGCTGAATATGGACCCTTGACTGTCCCTATATTGGCAGGTATTTTAACGTGAGTTCGGGATAAGGAGAGGATCTCCAAAAGGGAGTAAACTTTTGTTACCACAACAACAGTTGAAACCCCAGGAGACCCTCAATGGACAGTTTACTCGTTTTATTCTGTGATGTCGATGATTTTT
>DAOTYY010000170.1:0-11650 GCA_034434695.1 Anaerolineaceae bacterium | reverse complement strand
AAAGCGGGATTGGACGGACGACGCCGGTGTGGATGTACCCGCAGGGCGCCAGTCCGCGCGGGGTGAGGGATCTGAGCGGCAACGTATGGGAGTGGCAGGCGAATTATTATGATAAAGACCATGATTTTTTGGGCTTGCGCGGCGGTTCATGGGACTACCATTGGAGCGACGCGCGCGTTGCGGCCCGCGCCAACCTCCGCCCGAGCTCCCGCTGGGACAACTACGGTTTTCGTTTGGTTGCCCTCCCGTTGTAGGGGTTGTTTTCTGTGCAAGCCCCCGCAGCGCAGCGGAGGGGGCTTGTGTTTTCTGCGTTCTGCCGGCGGCGGGGGGATCACCCGGCTTGCAGCGCCTGTTCAATCTCGCCCTGCACCAGCGGCTCCGCCTCGCGCCGGCGGGCGGCGGCAAGGGCGGCGCGGGCGGCGGCGCTGTCTATCTGCCCCAGCGCCCAGGCGGCGTGGGCGCGCACCAGCGGCTCCGCCTCGCCCTGCAGCACTGCTGCCAGCAGAGGGACGTCCTGCGGGTTGCGCCCGTTGCCCAGCGCCACCGCCACGTTGCGCAGGTAGCCGCGCCGTTTGGGGCGGGTGAGGGGCGTCCCGGCGCAGCGCCGGCGGAAGTCTTCGGCGGAGAGGGTCAGCTCGCTGCGCAGGTCGGGCGAGGGCGGGAGACGCGGGGCAAAGAGCGGGTTGAAGGGCTGGCGCGCGCTGCGGCGGTTCCACGGGCAAACCTGCTGGCAGATGTCGCAGCCGAAAATCCAGTTGCCCAGTTTGGGGCGCAGGTCGCGGGGGATGACCCCCTTGTGTTCAATCGTGAGGTAGGAAATACAGCGGGCGGCGTCCAGCGTGCGGTCGGGGCGGATGCAGCCGGTCGGGCAGGCTTGGATACAGCGGCGGCAGGTGCCGCAGCGGTCGAATGGGAAAGGCTCGGCAGGGGGCAGTTCGGCACTGACGAGCAGTTCCGCCAGCAGCAGGTAAGAGCCAAAGCGGGGGGAAATCAGGCAGGTGTTTTTGCCGATCCAGCCCATGCCGGCGAGCCGGGCGAAGCCGCGCTCCAGGATGGGAGCGGTGTCGGTGAAGCTGCGTATAGCCATTTGAGAACCGGTCAGCCGCCGTACAACAGCCTGAAGCGCTTCCATCCGCTGCGGCAGGACGATGTGGTAGTCGGCGGCGCAGGCGTAGGCGGCGATCCTGCCGTAGGGATAGCCTTCTTTTACTTCGATTTGCTCCGGCGCGGGGTAGCGCACTGCCAGCGAGATGACCGAACGGCAGGTTTCCATCAGACGGCGCGGATCGGCGCGGGCGGTGATTTCGTGCGCTCTGGCAAGGTATGCCATGCCGCCGTGCAGTCCCTGCGCCAGCCAGCGGGTGAAGACGGCGTAATGCGGCGCAGGCTGCGCCGGGGCGATCCCGCAATAGACAAAGCCGAGGCGCTCTGCCTCGGCTTGCAAGTCTATGGCGATCGAAGCGGGGAAACTCATTGCGAGTTGAAGACCAGATTGACCGTCAGGATAGCGACGCCGTCATCGTTGATGAGCTGCCAGGTGGTGACGTAGCGCCCCGCAATGACCGGCGCGACCATATCCACGCGGAAGGTGTAAGTTTCGTTGACGGGAACGGTTTTGTGGACCATGATTTTGCTGGCGTCACTGCCTTCCACGCCGCTCAGATAACGCAGGTAGAACTGGGTGTTCCAGGCGCGCCGCCCGACGTTTTTGACCGTCCAGAGGATGTCAAAATCCTGACCTTTGGGAACGTAAAAGCCATCGGGCGGGGTCTGGCTGACCAGCTCGGCGGCGTCGGTGTAGGGGGTGCGGGTAGGTTTAATCACCGTACCGCCTCCGCCGCTGGGAACGCGGGTCGCCGTCGGCAACGGCGGGAGCGTCAGCGTGGGCAGGGGCATCTCTGGGGTCGGCGTGGGTTCAACCGGCGTGAAGGTCGGGACGAACGGGGTTTCTGTTGGCGGCACGGGCGAGGGGTTCAACGCGGCTTCGGCGGTAAGCTGGGCGATCACAGTGGCGGCAATTTCGGTGCTTAGCCGCTTGATGTCCGTTGTCGGCTGTGCGGTCGGCTGCGGCGTTTTCGGAGACAAGGCTGTACACGCAGTCAAAGCCAGCGCCGTCAGCGCCAGGCTGACTGTTTTTATGCCTTTTAAAAAATGGGTCATAGTGGTTTCTCCCTGGTAATCGTTCATGGGTAATCGCAGGTAGGAAGATTTTCGTATAGTACGCCATACACATAACAGGCTTTGGGCGGAACCAGCGAATACCAGTTTGCACAGACCTGCGGGCAGTAATTGGCGCATTCTCCTGAATACTGTTTACTCAGGTCCTTGTTGTTGCAGATATAGTCTAGCGAAATGGGTGTGGCGGTGGGCGGGTTGGTCGCTAATGCCGAACTGCCAACGGTAAAGGTGAAATCAATCACGCAGAAGTTGATTCCCTGCTCGTTGGTCAGGACAAAGGTTGCCTTGTAAGTGCCGGCAGTTGCAGGAGCAGTGGCGTCCATGATGGCGCGCCCGACCTGATTGGGCTGTACCTCTTCCGGCAAATTGACTTCGCGCCTGTCCACAAACAGGTCTCCGACGTAATAGCGCACTTTATAGTTTTTGGTCCAGGTGGTCGTGCCGGAATTTTGCAGATACCAGACAATATCGAATTGCTTTTTGGGGTCAATCACCGAACCATCTGCGGGATCGTTGCGCTGCCAGACGCACTTATCGCCTGTAGAGACCACCGCTCTGGTCGCCGTGGCGAGGGCGAGCGTGGGCAGGCTGAGGGTTGGGATGACCGCCGTGCCTGTGCCGGCTGCGCCCGGCAGGGGCAGCCCGGTGAGGATAGGCTGGGTCGGGGAAGGCTCAGGGGTGTTTGTTGACGTTGGCTGCGGTGTGTTGGTTGGTTGTGCGGCGGCGGTCTGGGTCAATTGCGCGGCTACAGTTTGAGCCGCCTGTGTAAAGATGAGATTGACATCCGGTGTGGGCTGCGCCTGTCCGCCCGTGCACGCTGCCAGAAAAGACAGGATGAGCAACGCGGCAAACCATGTTGCAGTTTTTTTCGAGTACATGTTGTTAACCTCCAAAGCAAAAAAGTTTTGTACCACTCTTGAGAGATTGTCGTTATTGTACCAGAATTTACGAATCGCTGTTTTGGCGAAAGCATCACCTTTTCATCAAGGATGGATCAAACTCAAGGACTTATTGAGCTACAGGCGGTTTTACAGGGGGCTTCTCCACCTTAAACCCGTATTTCCCGCGAAAGGTGAAATAAGTCACTGCGCCGGGTGTAATCGTGACTTCGGTGACCATTGGCTTTTCCTGATAATCAACCGTGAGTTCGTACGTTCCTGCCGGCAAATCGGAAAGCACCACATTTTCTTGATAGTAGTCGTCCGGGTGAATCGTTTGTCCGCCGTAGGCAAATACCGTCCAGCGCTGGTCGGTGTCCAGCGAACGCACGTTCAGCGCCTGACCGGTGAGCAAAGAGCCGTTGGTGTTCATCAATCTTCCAACCAAAACGCCCCAGCCTTCCGGCGGCACCAGCCACAATTCAGGGTTGCGGGTGGCGTAAAAACTGCTGTAATTGATGCGCACCTCAAAGTGCAGGTGGGGTCCGGTAGTCAAGCCGGTTGTGCCGACTGCGCCGATCAAATCACCGGTTTCCACACGCTGACCGGGAATAACGGCAACACTGTCCAGATGGGCGTAAACGGTATATAAATCATGTCCCTGATAGCCGAAATCATGCTTGATCAGCACTGCCAGCCCATAGGGGTCGCGCTCGTCCACTTTTCCGCGGAACAAGCCGTAATTTGCCCACATGACTTTGCCGGGTCCGGCGGCGTGGACAGGGGTGCCTTTGGGTGAAGGAATGTCGACGCCGGTGTGGACGATGTCGCTGCGGAAAAACACTCCGCCATAGCGGTAATCCGGTACGAGCCAGTTGGGCTTATCCGCAGAAATAGGGCGGCTGAAGTAGAAATGGTCAAACGGTCCCAGCGCCCAGGGCACCGGATACAGCGCCGGTCGCCAGTGTGAAACAGGTGCCGGGGCAGGCGTGGGAAACGAAATGCGCAAAGAGTCGTCGGGGATTGCTGGTGGCGCAGCAGCCGGCGGAGGCGTAGAAGAAAGGACTTCGAGCGGTGGACTGCCGTCCATCAAGGGCGCTGCCTCATTTTGTGAGCTGCTTTCGTTAGGGGGGATGGGGGTAAGCGCGGGCAAAGGCGAGCGGGCGGGGTGTACACAGCCGCTCAAGAAAATTGCAACCCCCATCAAAAGGACATGGACCAATAAAACGCGTTTCATGTTCATGATTTTACTACGGTAAAGGGGTCCAGGTTGGGCGGCGTGTGGGTGTTTCGCTGGGAAGCGGGGTAGGAGTGGCGGTGAACAAGCCGAAAAATTCGGGGGTTTCGGTGACTGTGGGGGTACGAGTGGGGCGCAGGGTGGGGGTGATCAGCGCTTCGGGGGGATAGACTTCTGCCATGGCGCGGTACCAGTCCAGTCCTGCCGACATGACAAATTGATTGAAACGAGTGCCTGCGTAATAGGTTCGCCAGTTTACCAGCGCCGGCAGCCGTTCCCAGCCGTAACGGCGGGCGATTTCGGTGAAATCCACCCAATAGCCGGCTGGAATTGGGTCATAACGCCCGCCCTGGTCGTAACTGATTGGGTCACCGGAATAACGGGCATTGAGATTCCATGGCTGGCGGTTCAGCGGCGCGCCCTGCGAACCATCTTGATAACGAGCACGCAGGTACACCCTCCAGTAAGTTAAACCGTTGATTTCTTCCTTCACCAGAACCATCCACTTTGCCTGCAGGGGGAGCGGATTGATGGCAAAGGCGCGCCCGGTGTAGAGCCAGTTCTCAACCATCTCCGGAGAAGGCGCGGTGGTCAGCGGCAGGTAAGCGTTTTCCAGACTGGCAAGAACATCCCACCCCGTTTCCAGTGCTGCCTGTGCTCGCAAGGCGGTGAAGGATTCATCCACTTCATCGTGCAGGTACGGGTAGGGTGCAGTGACATCTGTCAGCGGCACAATGCCAAACCGCCCGCCGGGCGGCAGCGGGTTGGCGCTCAAGGCAGCGTTCCACAGTCTGGGAATCGGCTCGTTAGCGCCGGGGGGAAACGGGAATGTCGCGAGCAATGGGGGCAGGCGGTCTGCTTTCCAGTCCATGCCTTGAATAGAGGAGGGCATAACAACCTGCGGGAATAACTGCACGCCGTTGGAGAGCTGATAAGCGGTTAGAGCGGTCTGATTGGGATATTCCAGAATGGCTAACACGGAATCGCCGTATGGGCTCCATGCCAGTTGATCGCCAACCCCAATGAGATGCGGCGGTTGATCTGCCAGGCGTCTGTCCAGCGCCATAATGGCTCGGTTGCCGGGCAGGTTAGAGACCCAGCCGAGCAGGCTGCCATCTGGCGACCAGCGTGGACAGTTTTCCTGTGACTGCGGGCTGTGGCTTAGATTGACGAAACGCTCATCCACTTGATCGAGCTTTGCCAACCAGATTTCTTCATCACCGCTTTGGGTGGAAACAAAAGCAATTTCACGCCCTTGCGGCGACCAGGCGGGTGCATAGTCAGCGCTGGAGTTCTCGGTCAGACGAATAACGGGTTGGGACAAATCCACTGTGGACTTGATCAGGATTTCCAGGTTGTCACCGACATAACTTTCAAAAGCCAGCCATTGCCCGTCTGGTGACCAGCTCGGATTAGCGTCATATTCCGGAGTGTCAGTGATGCGGGTCAGCAAATGTGAGGACAAATCCAGGATAAAAATGTCCCAATAGCCGTTGCGCCGTGAGCTAAATGCCACTTTACTACCGTCTGGACTCAGTGCCGGAGTAATGTCGTCCCAGGGGGTATTGGTCAGCCGGGTTAAGGCAAGGTATTGAGGGTGGAACACAAACAAATGGCTGAAATTGCCATCTTTCATCGAAAGGACGATAACCCCTTGTTGTAGCAGCCCTTCCATGGTGGAAAGGATGGGCTGAGGACTGGGCATGAGGACGGGTTTTGTGGCAAGCGGGACCGCTGTAGCGCTTGAAGTTGGGGATACAGAGGGCTGACCGGTTAGGATGTTGCCGGGCAGCGGCAAAAGCTGCTCTCCGTTGTTGAAAAGAGGCCAGGCGAACCATGTCGCCAGCGACAAGTTGATAAGGATGGAAATGACCAGAATCAACGAAAAGAGTTTCCGGGATTGAGGACGGAATTTTGTATCCATTATGCTGATTTTAGCACATTACGTTCAATGCGCTCTCAGATTTCTGCCTGTCCTGAAGATCGCCGCTCAAGGTTGAATGGTGAGCAGGTGAAGCGGGTCCACCATCTGGAACAAACCAGAGACTCGCCAGAGGCAGTACAAACCGGCTTCAGCGTCATTGCGCTGGGAGCCATAAAAGCCCATGCTGCCCTCAAACCGCGCTCCCGAAGGTCCAAGGCGGGTTTCCAGGTGTAAGTGTTCCTGCACCGATTCGCCGCTGGTGCCGACCAATCCGATGGGTTGCCCACATTGAACAGGCTGTCCAATGTGCAAACCAGGAGCTTCCTGCATGTGTGCATAAAGCAGATAAAGAGAACGGCGGGAAGAGTCGTAATTCAGAACGGGCGGCGGCGGGCAGATCATCGCTGGTGCGGGCAATACCGTCGGTTCAGGCTGTGGCAGATGAATTTGTGCCAGCCACTGTGGCGGCAGCATTTCCAGAGGAGTCTCAATGATAATGAGATAACCATAAGGCAGACGCAAATCGCTGACGGCGGCAACCCAGCCGTCCATAACGGAATGGATGGGCAGTCCGGCTATGCCCGTTCTACCTTTGAAGCGGTAGTAAGCGAAATCAACCCCATGATGCCCGTCATCGTAACCGGGGCGCGGTGGTTGATAGGGATTGGAGAGAATCTGAGGCAGTTCCGCCAGCTCTACGCCTTCCAGTGGAGAACACAGGTTTGTTTGCGGCAGGGTTGTTGCAGTACTGGTGGGGGAAGAGGTGAAGGCGGGCAGCGGGGTTGACGTTAGAGTTGGCGTTGGGGTCGGGGGGGCTGCAGGTGATTGTGGCAGAGGGATTGGGCTTGACAGCGTACTGGTGCATCCTGCCAGCATGAGAAACGGACTGACATATAGAACGGTGATGAGAAGGAGCTTGACCAATTTGTCTGACATAAGGGCAGAGATTGCACTTACTGCAGGTTGTCTTCTGAAGTGCACAGATCAGGATAGATCAAAGATTGTTGAGCTTTGGTTAGATATACCCAGTTCGGGGTAATCAACCGTAGCCGTGAGGGTGTAGCTCTGTTTGCTGAAATTGCGGGGATGCATGATGATGGTCAGGTGCGAGTTTATCACGCCGATCAGATGAGCGCGTGCAATTTCTACACCTGTTAGATCGCTCAAGGTGACAAAAATATCCGGCGGCTGCTGAAAAGGTGTCAGATCAAGGTAAATACGGATGCGCTTGCCATCGCTGAAAGGCTCCGCACGCAAACTTGTGCAGCGGACTTCAGCAGGTGGAAGCGCATCAGCAGGCGGACGAAAGAAATGGGGCATTCTGTCACACTACCGGTAATTCGTTGATTACCTTTTATCATAAGGGTTCAGACGATTTTACGGCACTCCATGTAAAATCTTTTCTCTTTGGCTTCGCCCATCGAAAACGTTTTCCGCGGCAGGGCACCATCCAGCACGACAGTTTTGAACAGATCGCTCTTCGGCATTGCCGGCAGGTAAAAACCGGCGTTGCCGGGCTGGGAACCCAAACGCACAGTGGTTTTTTCGCCATGAACATAGTCTATTTTTTCTGCACCGCCCCGCTTGAGCCATTCATCCAGGAAGGATTGCAGCGTTCCAACTGGCAGGTTTGTGGCAGGGTGGCTCACATAAGCTATTCCGGCGCCCTGTGAAGTGATGATACCGAAAACATGTTCGCTGCCTGCTGCCTGTTCGACTTTTTCGGACATTTCTGCCACGCTGTTGCAGCGGACAAAACGATAACGGTCGCCAAAGTGAGCTTTGAGCGCGGCTTGCAGGTCAGACTTTATATTAAACAAAACCCGGTGAATGGGTTCAAATTCAAGCCCGCGGTCATGAACATTCTCAATTTCTACCAGTGCGTAACGAGCCGGATGCTCCATACCCACCTGCGCTTTGATCTGTTCCCAGATGGATTTGGCAGTTGCCAACGAGTGATTGCCGTCTCCAACGGCAAATAACAACACATTTTGGGCAGATGAGAGATTGTATTTTCCGGCGAAGTGCTGAGGATTTGCCAATTGTTCAAAGCCCAGAACAACCTGTTTCTCCAGAGCGAGGTCATTGACAAGATAGCCGGTCAGGTGACCACTGCCCAACATAAGTTCAAAATCATATAATTTCTTAAGCTGGTGCTTCTTTTCCACCAGAGGTTCGATAACAATGCCTTGCGGGTCATCAATCAGGACAATGATGTGCGGCAGTTCAAGCGGCGCGCCCTGGCGGATGCGGATGCGCGGAGGCAGGCGTTCGAGAATTGTGCCTTCGGTTGCACGGATCAGGCTTTGTGAACCTTTGTTGAAATCGTACTGTTCCAAATCGAGCGCCAGCATTAAGCCGTGGCGGGTTTTTCCGCCTGCCGTGCGTTCCACCAGGATAAAACCTTCTTGTATCTCAAAGAGGTTTTCAGATAAATACTGTTGCATGGTTTGTTGTGTGGAGTGGATGCGGCGGGTTTCTTCTTCTGTCCCCAGATAAACTTCCGGCAGGATCATGTGTAGCGTGGAGGGGGAATCGCCCACCAGCTCGGCTACCTGCTGCCAGTATTCCGGTTCTGACGTGAATTGATCGCAGGCGATGACAGCCCACTTCTGAAGGTCAATGCCTGCCTTAGGGAGGAGAATATCAGGGATTTGAATACCAATTTGTGGGTAGTTTCTCATTGTGATTATTACCTCTGCAGGATGAATTTTTTCTATTTTACCAGACGAAATCAGCGGAGAGTGAGCTATAAAAGCAACAACAGGGAGGTTTTTCCCTGTTGTTGCTCGTGGTTTTTCACTATTACCAGTAACTTTATATGCCTGCCAGCCAGGCAATTCCAACCGTGCCGGGCCCAGTGTGTGTGCCGATAACCGGGCTAACCTCAGCCAGCACCGCCTCACTGACATCGCTGACTGGAAAACGCTCACGAGTTTTTTCCAGCAGGAGCGCGGCATCCTCGGGTGCATTTGCATGAAGTGCCGCGATATGAATTGGTTTTTGTCCATTCAATCGCTCTACCAGCAAGTCTAACAAACGATTGATGGCTTTTCCCATCGTGCGAACGCGCTCGATGGCAACTACCTTGCCGCCTTCCAATCCTAGGAGAGGTTTCAAGTCAAGCGCTGTACCGAGAAAAGCGGCTGCACCGCCAATGCGCCCACCGCGATGTAAAAATTCCAGTGTGCTGGGGATGAACAAAGCACCGGCGAATCGCTTTCCTCGCTCAGCAAGTGCTTTGCATTCTGCCAATGTGGCGCCTTGCTGGGCGGCTCTGGCGACCGTCAGAACCATGAACCCCATAGCCATTGATGTAACTTCAGAGTCGACCAATTCAATGTTGGCTTCAGGAAATACTTTCTTTGCCTGCATTGCGGAATCCAGCGTTCCAGACAATTTAGACGAGATCGTAATGGTTAGAATATCGTATCCCTGCTCCAGAAGTCGCCGGTATTCTTTCTCAAATGCCTGGGGTGTGGGCTGGGAAGTAGTTGGCATCACTTTTGTGTTTTGTAACTTCTCGTAAAATTGCTTGGATTGAATTTCGACCCCGTCTAGAAAGGTCTGTTCCCCAAAGATCACCTGAAGCGGAACAATGGAGATGAGAAGGTTATTCATCAGTTCGCGGGGAATGTATGCAGTGCTATCCGTTACAATGGCGACTTTAGCCATAATGATTGCCTCCATCATTGAACTGTGTGTTTGTGGATAAAATATAATACATAATCCCTTTTGTATAACACGTATATAGAGAAAACGTCGCGCTAACAGCTCATATTTTGTAAGCAAACAGTTGCCCTTGACCATTAGTGGGTTACAAGCTAAAATCCATAACGTCAGATACCCCGGCCGGGGTGTTTGATTATTGTTTGGTATGAGCAAGTGAAGTGAACCAATGTTTGAAAGTCTGTCTGAACGGCTAAATCAAGTTTTTCAACAACTTCGCCGGCGTGGAAAGCTCTCTACGGAAGATATAGACACAGCGCTTAAAGAAGTGCGTCTGGCATTATTGGAAGCCGATGTCCATTACAGCGTGGTCAAGAGCTTTTTAGCGCGGGTGCGAGAGCGTGCAGTTGGCGCGGAAGTTTCGCGCGCCTTGAATCCCGCACAGCAAGTGATCAAAATCGTTCATGAAGAGTTGATTGCTACACTGGGAGAGCCAGAGCGTCTAAATCTGAGCGGGCCTAAGCCGCGGCTGGTTCTGGTGGTTGGATTACAAGGGTCGGGTAAAACGACAGCGGTGGCAAAACTGGCACGTTTGATGCGTTCTCAAGGCGAGCGGGTGATGCTGGTGGCTGCAGATCCCTATCGTCCGGCAGCGATCAAACAACTGCAAACTTTGGGCACGCAAGTGGGCGTCCCAGTGTTTACTGAAGAGGATAAAAAACCACCTCTTGTCGTTGCTCACGCTTTTGAACAGGCGCAGAAAGGCGGTTATACACTGGTTCTGGTGGATACTGCAGGGCGTTCTCAGCTCGATCAGGCATTGATGGATGAGTTGCGCGCTATTTGTCAGAAGGTTCAGCCAAGTGAAACCCTGCTGGTGGTAGATGCGATGATCGGACAGGAAGCGCTCAAGGTTGCCGAAGGCTTCCGTGACGCGGTAAACCTGACCGGATTAATTCTGGCAAAGATGGATGGCGATGCACGCGGCGGCGCGGCGATTTCCATCCGTTCGGTTACCGGGGTGCCGATCAAATTTATTGGCACAGGGGAGGGTCTGGATGCACTTGAGCCATATGATCCAAGACGGCTCGCCTCCCGCATTTTGGGTATGGGTGATGTGATCGGCTTGATTGAACGCGCTGAGGCGGCTTTCAGCGAGGAGCAGGCACGCAAACAGGCTGATAAAATGATGAAGGGTGAATTCACCCTGGAAGATTTTGCTGATCAACTCAAACAGATTCGTAAGATGGGTCCATTTTCCCAGATTTTGGAGATGCTTCCTGGCAATATAGGGCAGGCGGCACGCATGATTTCGCCCCAGGAGGCTGAACATTCGCTCAAAAAGACAGAAGCGATTATAAACTCGATGACTTTACAGGAACGGCGCAATCCGGATATACTCAACGCAAGCCGTCGCCGGCGTATTGCTGCGGGTTCCGGAACAGACGTGCAAGATGTCAACCGCTTGATCAAACAATATCGTGATATGCAGCGGTTGTTAAAAACCTTGAAGAAAACAGGCGGGCGCGGAGTGTCCCGTTTGTTTGGCTAGCAGTCAGTGGAAAAGGAGCTCCCGCTTCCTTCAGCGGACCCTCACCCTTTCCGGTTGATTGGCTGGCAGTTGAAATTAACTTACTCACCTTACGCAGATTTGAGTAAACTTGGTGTATGAAAAACGGCAAACTCCTGGACTTGTACAGCGACTATCTGATAAGCGCCTTTGGGCAAACCACCGCGACCGGGCTGTCCTCCCTGTTGGATGGT
>DAOTYY010000169.1:0-4487 GCA_034434695.1 Anaerolineaceae bacterium | reverse complement strand
ATGAGGGGATCGGCGACTATGTGGCGTGGGCAGGCGTGGCGCTGACCCCGTCCGGCTATCTGGAAGGGATGCAGAACTTCCGCAATCCGTACCCGTCCCACGAATTTGGCTGGAGTATTGGAGAACTGGTCTCAGCCCTGCTCGATGCCGGTTTGCGTCTGGAGACGCTGCGCGAGTACCCGTATGCCAACGGCTTTCCGGCGTTCGAGGGTACTGTTGCGCTCCCCGGCGGTCGTTTTGCACCACCGCCGGATCGACCGTCCATCCCGATGATGCTGGGTCTGACGGCGCGGAAAGAAGTTTCACAATAGTCGCTCGTACCAGAACGTCGCACGAGCGACGTTCCGCTGCTCGACTTTAACATCAAGATTTCTCATCAAGCGAAATCTATCAACTTCGCACGGCTGAAAGAGATGCCAGGGTCGCCACGATGACTGCGGCGATGACGGGCGCATAATCAAGTGTGTAGCCAACAAATTTGAGTAAACTGTTCGTGGTTTTGCTCAACGTCTGTCTCCTGGAAGAAGCCGCCTAACGGTTTGGCGTTCAGTTGCCGCGAGCGCGCTGCACAGAGTGAGTGCAAAAAAGCACCGATCTCGCGCGCGAAGCGGTCAACTGCAACGCCGTGTTCGGCGGCAGTCAGTGTTGGAGCATAACAGGTTGTAAACAGCGACGGTTACCAGGCGAGCTACGGAACAACGGCAGTTCACGGCTTGCCTGGCCAGTCGAGGAGCAAACGGGTTACCTCGGCTGGCTGCTCGCAATGGAGAAAATGCCCGGCGCTGCCGATACGCGCAAATCGATACTCGCCACCGAAGTAGTGCGCTTGCTCGGTCATTAGTTCGGACGCAAGGTCGTCACGTACAGCGCGAGCGTTGGTACGCTGATCAGCCGATCCGTGGAGCGCCGGAGGCTTTCGTGACGTGGATCGACTTTGTGCTGGTCGAATGCGGCCCGGTAGTAGTTGAGCGTTGCCGTGAGTGCATTCGGTTCGCTGAGCATGCGCTTGATCTCAGCGATGTGCGCCGCGTCACGATAGCCTGGCGACGTCCAGTAGTCCCAAAGGTAGTCGACAAACGCGAAGTCGTTCGCGGTGAGCGCTTGCTCGGGAAGATCAGGAATCTGGACGAACCACCAATGAAAGTTGTGGTGGATATGTTTGACGTCGAGCATGGTTTTTGCAAGCTGCGCCGGGTGTGCAACCGCCAGGACGACCGCGCGACGGATGAGCTCGGGCCACAGTGCAAGTACAGTGTAGGAGATGACTGCGCCCCAATCATGGCCGACGAGATGTATCGGCATGCCACCGCCGAGCTGCCGGATCAGTTCGGCGATATCTGTGGCGAGCGTGCCCAGGTCGTAGAAGCCATCGCGCGGGATCTCACTCGGTGGGTAGCCGCGCAGGTACGGTGCTACAGCGCGGTATCCAGCCGCGGCAAGCGCCGGGAGTTGGTGGCTCCAGGTGTGGGCCGTGTCAGGGAAGCAATGCAAGAGGAGGACGAGCGGCCCCTGTCCCTGCTCAAGATAGGCGAAGTCGAGCCCATTGGCGTGGATACGGTTTATGATGCTTCCTCCATCTGTGTGCAAGTAAGGTGCTGTTTCTCTGGCGCCGCCGAACGATTTGTGCATCAACCGCCCGCGAAGCGCGAGCGAAACCTGTCGGCTGGATGCGCCTGTTAGCCGCCGTCCCAATCCTCTCTTCGTAGCTCCCAGTATGAAAGACCTTGCTTCATATCCAACGGGCGAGGCTTTGGCCTTAGACCACAGCGTTCATACAGCTTCCGGGCTGCAATGTTTTCTGCAGACGGCCCTGTCCAAACTGCGTCTATCTCTGGTTCTGATTCAAAGACAACACGAATCAACGTCTTCAAAGCATCTGTCGCTAATCCCTGCCCTTGCGCTTTCGGCATAAACTTGATATCCAGCCCTGCCCGTCTGTGCGCCTTGTCCACGACATAATACACTTCGCCGCAGAATCCAACACCTGCGTAGACTACAAAATGATGCCTGTCAGAATTCAACGACAGCCTTTCATACCAGTCTTTGATCTTCTCCGGATCGCATCCAAGGCCGTTGGGAAACCCCATCCACTTCATGATGCGCCCGTCATTCCACAAAGTCATGAGATCGGGAAGATCAGCTTCGGTTGTGCGTTGCAGTGTCACCCTTTTGCCATCAACGACCATCGTCTTATCGAACTCCTTCTTCTTCAATGCAGGCGGCTAACGGCAAGCTTCACCTGCGCGCAGCGGGTCGGCACGGGCCATTCCCAAGCAGTACGGGTTTATAGCGCCACTATCCTATAAAATCGTCCCGATTCCCGCCCGTCCGCTGCCTGGGCATGTTGAGCCACGTTTGGGAGCGGAGACGGTTCAGGTTGGTTCCCGTGCGTTACGGCTGCTGACAGGTCAAATACCAAGCGCAAGCCCTGGTCAACGTCTGCGAGCGTTGTGGCCGCTACCTGTCCGACCTGCTCATCAAGATCAGTTTTGTCGAGCGTGATGATTTGCGACACGTTGATCACTGCGTCTTTCGGCAAACCGGACTCCCGTGCACGCAGCAAGACATTCCCCGGTGCTGTTGCAAGACGCAGGTTGCTGGTGATGACGGCAACGATGACGGTCGCGATACGGCTGCGCGTAAAGGAATCGGCTTGAACGATGAGCACCGGGCGCCGGAACGCCGGCCCTGAACCAGCGGCGTCGGGCAGGGTTGCCCACCACACATCCCCGCGGTGCATCACCAATCGTCCTCAGCAAGCATCCGCCGCTGTGCTGCCTTTAAGGTCGGATCGAGAACGCTCGTTTCTGCTTCATAGACCTGATCGAGCGCGGCAGTAATCTGCTCGGTTTGGCGGGCCTGGAGATAGATCTGAAGTGCGCGGGCATACAACTCGCTGCGAGAGAGGCCTTGCGCACGCGCGTACTCTTCAGCAGCCTTGAACAAAGCATCAGGAACGGAAATGGCTGTCTTCATAGCACCAATATAACTCTAGTTATACTCACTGTCAACAGAGAAGACGTGGGCAAAGGCGTTGATGGGATAGCCGCCCAACGGTTTGCGTTACCTGCGTGTGGGCGGGCGTGGACTCGCTCCGAAGATGAGGAAAACTCGAAGCCAGAAACATGCTTGAAAATGCCGCAGACTCCCACACGTCAGATACACGCTTTGTTAGGCGGCGGTTGTGATGAATTGACTTGATTAATTAGAAACTATCTCACCTGATTGTGGCGCATATTTTGCGCCTTCAATATTAAATTCAATGGGTAAGGGGGATGCAGTTAATAAATCAGGGCTATCCATGAAATGAATATGTAAATGTGGTCCAGAACTAAAACCAGAATTTCCCAATTCTCCGACGGGTTCCCCAATCTTGATTTCATCTCCTGCCTTTACTTTAACTGACCCATTTCGTAAGTGCGCCAGGCAAGACCATATTCCGTCCCCGTGGTTGATAATCACATAATTACCACAGGCGCGTGTTAAGTCTTCAAGGTAATAATTTATATCTTTGGGGTATTCACCGACTTTCACTAGATCTGAGTTTCCATCTACGGCTTTTACAACGCGTCCTTTGGCGGGCGCAAGGACGTTTTTCCCAAAAGCAGAAAAATCTTCGGCTCTTAATTCTGGGGTAAATTTGCCATTAAGTAATCGCAGACCGTCAGATTCTAATGGAAGCATATCCCAAGCCATTTGTTGAGATGGTATTTGCCACGAAGCGCGATGAACATCCCCGATTCTATGACCGCCCAAAATAAGAACCTGACCTTCGAGTGGAAGTATGAAATTATTCGGCTGTTGGTAAGCCTCAACTTGCCAGGTGCAGACATAGTTATTTTGAGAGGTAATAACTTCAACAACCATTTCGCCATATTCCCAGTCTGGAGGGAGGAGCGTTGCCAATAACATCTTTTTTGCGTTAATTTCAGCTTGTGTAACGCTGCGGCTTCCGCCCTGGCATGGGTTTTTTGCTTTCGGTGAAAGGAATTTCCACTCTATGCGGTCAATTGGCGAATCATGGTTAGCTGGAAAAGAAAGATAGCATAGGAATTCTTTCCAATTATTTCGCAATGGACATGTAGTTAATCGCGCTGGAATTGTCTCTATTGGGAAATTATCGGTGCTCATTGCTACTGCTTTCAATCAGCCGCCTAACGGCTCGCGCTTAAGCCGCTGCGCGGAGCGAGCGAAGCGAGCGGAGCGCAGTCGGCTTGAAGCGCCGGTTAGCCCGCCGCTGTGGTTGCAACGGCTTTTCTGCCATTGATACGATCATACTCCCAAATCGCCAGGTCAACTTCTTGGACAGGCCATCCTAACTCTTGTGCTAGATTCTGTACCTCTCGAAGGTATCGTCTGTAATCCGAAACAGAAAACGTTGTTCTCTCTTCACCAAACACCTGTCTCCAACCCCTGAAATCAATCACCGCATATCTCTCAGGAAATACAAGAGCCAGGATGGCCGATGCCACAGGAACACCTACTCC
>DAOTYY010000168.1:0-11172 GCA_034434695.1 Anaerolineaceae bacterium | reverse complement strand
CCTAACGCCAACTGCCGCCGCAGCGTCTCCTTCAAGGCAGGGGACAGCGCAGGGGGAACGACCCCCGCAGCGGCGGTGAAGAGGAGCAGTCGAGGCATGGACGTTCGTGCGAGCCACATAGATAGAACAAGCATTCTATTGCATTATAGAACATACTTTCTGTTTTGTCAAGGGGTTTTGCTGCACTTTTTTGCAGTATTTTGTGCAGATTTTTGCAGCCGCTGGTGCAAATTTGCGCTTTATTCAAGGGTTTGCTGCACTTTTTTGCAGTATTTTGTGCAGATTTTTGCAAACGCTGGTGCAAATTTGCGCTTTATCCAAGGGTTTGCTGCACTTTTTTGCAGCGTTTTGTGCAGATTTTTGCAGTCAACCAGGCAAACATTTGCACTCTCTCAAGGGATGTGCTGAAGAAAAATCTTAACATCAGTTGAGACTTTTCCGGTCAAGAGTCTTTGGGATCTATACCGCCAATTGCCTTTATTTTTCAACACCCTCACAAATGGATTTCGAGCTCACAAAATTGTAATCCTAGTCACTTTACCCTTGATTTGACCATTTCCACCCCAAACATGAATTGAGTATAATGAGCAAAAATCACCTCACAAATACAATCTTTCATCATGCCAGACCTCGAGCATACACTTCAGGGACATGATTTGGGGTTTTTGAAAATCGTTGCCGAAGCCTGGGGCATTGACCTGACTGCCCCTGACGCGCCAACCGCTCTGCCTGCCTTGCTGGAAGCCATCCTTGATCGCCGAACCGTTATAGAGATGGTAGACAGCCTGCCTGAAAGTGCACAAAAGGCTCTTGCGGCGCTTCTGGAAAGCGCCGGTAAAATGCCCTGGACGCAGTTTGCCCGACGCTTCGGGGATGTGCGCGTTTTTGGCGCAGCTAAACGGGATCGAGAACGTCCCGATCTCAAACCGGTCTCCCCGGCAGAAATTCTCTGGTACCGCGCTCTGATCGGAAAAGTCTTTCTAGATTTGCCCCCTGAACCACAAGAGTACGCTTACATACCAGACGATTTAGTTAAATTCATCGGATTGCCAACATTTGCGGCAAAACCCCAGTATGGTCGTCCTGCTACGCCGGGCGAAACAGCTCACACCTATCCAGTCAACGACCGCATTCTCGATCACGCCACAACGCTATTGGCAGCACGGCGGATAAGAATACCAGATGCAGAACTGAAAACGGAACGCTGGAATGTGCCGCTCCCTGTTCTGGAGAAACTTCTGCTCGCTGCTGGTTTGCTGGATGAAAACGGTTATCCTATTCCAGAAAGCAGCCGCTCATTTCTCAAGCTGCCCCGCAGTGCTGCGCTTACCTTTCTAGCACAGACATGGTTGAACAGCTCAACTTTTAACGATTTACGCCTCTTGCCCGGCTTAAGGTTTGAGGGGGAATGGCAGAACAATCCGCTTGCCACCCGCCAGGCAGTGATGACTCTGCTCAGCCATCTTCCTGAACAGACCTGGTGGCATCTTGCGTCATTCATTGCTGCGGTCAAGGAAAATCAGCCCGATTTTCAACGTACCGCAGGTGATTACGACGCCTGGTTTATCCGCCGCGCGGATAGCGATACCTACCTGCGCGGCTTTGCCTGCTGGGATGAAATAGAAGGAGCATTGTTGCGATTCATCATTACCGGCATCCTACACTGGCTGGGTTTTACCGACTTGGCTGCACCAGAGGTTTCTGCGCCAGTTACCGCCTTTCGTTTTTCCCGCTGGTCAGAAGCACTCTGGCACGGCAGTAACCCAGCCGGTATCTCTGAAGAAAACCAGCCAATAAAAGTCTTCTCCAATGGGCGGCTGGTGCTTTCGCCGCTCACACCGCGCTGGTTACGTTATCAAATTGCCCGCTTCTGTTTCTGGGAAGAGGAAACTGAACAGGAATATCACTATCGCCTGACTCCAAAATCTTTGCAACGCGCACAAAAACAAGGACTGCGCCCGTTCGACTTACTTAAGCTTCTCCAACAGAATGCCGCTTCCCTGCCGCCAATGCTGGCGCGGGCACTTGAACGCTGGGGCAAATTCGGCACTCAGGCGCATCTGGAACAGGTATCACTGCTGCGAGTTACCTCCCCCGACATCTTGACCGAACTGCGCAAGACACGCGCCGCTCGTTTTTTAGGCGAGGCACTCAATCCCACAACGGTGGTTATCAAATCCGGTGCAATACAGACCATTCGCGATTCATTGGCAGAAATCGGCTATTTAACAGATGCTCAAATCACCATGCCTGAAAATGATACCTGTTGATCCACCTGCCACCACCCCATCAGCACTCATATTCAGAACGCACGCTTTTCACCAGCATCCTGCAGCCTCCGAATCGGGTATAATGCAAATTAGAGAGAAATGAAGCTCTTATAATGAATCAGCCCCCATAAAAAGTAACCGAGGAGAAAATGTCTAAACGACTTGATTGGATCCAGGAGGAGCTGGAAGCACTCAAACAGGCAGGACTTTATAACCGTATTCGCACCATCGGATCAGCCCAAGGAGCCTGGCTGATGGTAGATGGCAAACGGGTATTGAATTTCTGCTCCAATAACTATCTTGGGTTAGCCAATCACCCACAGATGGTTAAAGCAGCACAAGAGATTTTGAATGTCTATGGGGTCGGTCCGGCAGCAGTGCGCACGATCGCTGGCACGCTGGAACTACATCTAGAGCTGGAACGACGGCTGGCGCGTTTCAAAAATGTTGAAGCGGCAATCACCTTTCAATCCGGTTTCATGGCGAATTTAGCTGCCATTCCGGCACTGGTGGGCAAGGAAGATGTGATCTACTCTGATGAGCTAAACCACGCCAGCATTATTGATGCCTGTCGGCTTTCCGGAGCAACAATTGTTCGATATGACCATGTCAATCCTGAAGCGTTGGATGAGGTGATTCGGCAAAACAAGGGAAAGTACCGGCGCGGGCTGGCAGTTACCGATGGCGTATTTAGCATGGATGGTGATATTGCCCCACTGGATAAGATTTACCAAGTCACCAGCCAGCACGAAGTGATGCTGATGGTTGACGACGCACACGGTGAAGGCGTGCTTGGGCGCGGCGGACGGGGTATTGTAGACCATTTTGATCTGCACGGCAAAGTGGATGTCGAAGTTGGCACTTTCTCCAAAGCCTTTGGCGTGGTGGGTGGCGCAGTGGCAGGCAGCCCGCTGATTGTCGAATGGCTGCGTCAGCGTGGTCGTCCTTTTCTGTTCTCTTCAGCAGCAACAGCGGCAGATGTTGCTGCCTGTATCGCTGCGCTGGATATTCTAGAAAACTCTACCGAGCTGGTTGACAAACTTTGGGCGAATGCCAATTATTTCAAATCCGAAATGCGCCGCCTGGGCTTTGATACCGGGCTGAGCGTCACCCCGATCACTCCGATCATGCTGGGCGAGGCACCGCTGGCTCAACAATTCAGCCGCGAGCTGTTTGAAGAAGGGGTCTTTGCCATGGCGCTGGGTTTCCCTACCGTGCCGCGTGGTAAAGCACGCGTACGGGTGATGATTTCCGCCACTCACAGTCAGGATGATCTGGAAAAGGGATTAGAAACATTCGCCAGAGTCGGCAAAAAACTGGGCGTGATTCATTGACTGGTTAAAAAGTGATTGCCACACCTGGGGGGGACAGGCATGGCAATCTTCAGGGAGGGAATACCACCTGTGCTACCGCCAACACGGGGGGGAACGCGCTTGCAGTTTTCACCGGTGGCAGACACCTGTTCTACCAGTAAAGTTTTTTGGTGTCTTGTTGATAATATACATCAAATTTATCTTATTTACATTAAAAATAAATAAGAGTTTTCAGGCATTTCTTTCGTCTTCCGCTCCAAACATTTTCAGCCAAGCGGATAGCTCTTCCTCTTTCATAGATACATCACGCAACTCATCCTTAGAAGAATCTGCAAGCAGTTTGAGTATTTGGCGGGCAAAGGTTTCTGAGGTCATCACTTGCGCCCGCGCTGCCCGAGCTTCATTCTGTACATAATGGTCTGAACTGACAACTGTGCAGTTTGCTGCGGTTTTTCCCATCTGCCGCAGATGAGCAATGATTGCCTGATCAGCAGTCTGATCACTGCGGGCAAAATACGCCTTGACCGTTCCATACTGCCGCGTGTGTAAACTGCCCGGCGCAGCTCGATCAAAATATACTTCGACAGAATTGCGCGAAAGCCGACAGTATTCCTGCAGAAGACGAATGAGCTGCCTCTCGTCTTCCAGATCCCGCAGACTTAAGCCGGGTACTTTCGGAATCAGGTTGTGTCCATCCACGATGAAATGCATTGTATTCCTCTGCAACTTATGATATACCATTTTATCGCTATTCTGTGCTATCATTCAAACGAGGTCGAAACCATGAGATGGAAACGAGTGTTGCCTTATCTCCTGTTGAATGTACTCGTTTCTGCGTTCACCACATTGCTGGTGTTGTGGCTTTGGAGCCGTTCCCAGTCAAGCAGCGCTGCGGTGCCAACGTTTCAGCCGCTCGTCAACGCAACGCTAGTTGTTACTGCGCCTCCTCTGCCGCCGCTTGACCAGCCAGTGATTGAGATTGAAAACGTTTTTGGCGCTGGAGACCTTAATAATGAAGTGGTACGGTTAAAGCGCATTGGCAAAGGCGACCTGTGGTTAAACGGCTGGAAAATGATGGATGAAAACCGTAACATGTATACGTTTGGCAACCTGAACTTTATCAGTGGTACCCTAGAGGTTTACACACGAGCCGGGATCAATACAGCGACGGCGGTATATTGGAACCAGGAACAGCCGGTCTGGAGCATCGGAGAAACCGTGATCCTGCTGGATTCTGCAGGAAACCTGCGAGCGCAATACGTCATTCAATAGAGATGAAACAGCTATGAATCAAGCATTTTACCGAAAATGGCGCCCCCATGTTTGGGAAGAGGTGGTTGGTCAGGAACATATCATCCATACCTTGCGCAATGCAGTTCGTACTAACCGCGTGGGACATGCTTATCTGTTTGCCGGACCTCGCGGCACGGGAAAAACCACTACTGCCCGGCTTCTAGCAAAAGCTGTCAATTGTCTTTCGGATGATCCTGCCAGCCGCCCTTGCGATCAATGCACCCACTGTCAGGCGGTCAACGAAGGACGTTTCCTGGATCTGATTGAAATTGACGCCGCTTCAAACACCAGTGTGGAAGACGTCCGCGAACTACGCGATAAAATCAACTTTTCACCCAGCCAGGGCAAATTCAAAGTCTATATTATTGATGAAGTCCACATGCTTTCTACTGCGGCTTTTAATGCTTTACTTAAAACGCTGGAAGAACCCCCGCCGCATGCCATCTTTATTCTCGCCACTACCGAAATTCATAAGATACCAGCTACTGTTCTTTCCCGCTGCCAGCGGCATGAATTCCGTCGCATCCCGGTCAACGATATTGTCGCTTACCTGGGGAAAATGGCAGCTTCAGAAGGTATAGAGGTTGAAACAGAGGCGCTTCTGTTGATTGCCCGTCAATCCACCGGTGCGTTGCGCGATGCCATCTCGCTGCTCGATCAGCTTGCTTCTACCGGTGAGCAGATTACGCTGGCAATGGCACAAACTGTGCTGGGTACAGCAACCAGCCAGGCAGTCATCGAACTGGTGGATTTTATTTTGAAACAACAGGCGGCGGAGGCACTGACTTGCGTCCACCGATCGCTGGACGCCGGCGCCGATCCACGCCAATTCGCCCGCCAGATGGTTGATTATTTGCGCAATCTTCTCTTAATCCGACTTGGCAACGCTGATCAGATAGAAGCCACCCTCGAAATGCGGATGCAAATGGCAGAACAGGCTCACTCATTTACGATACCGCAGCTTCTTGAGCTGGTACGTCTTTTCAATACCGCTGCTACGGAAACACGCGGCGGCTGGCAGCCCGGGCTGCTGCTCGAATTAGCGGTTGCGCAGTCTATCGAAGGAAATGTACAAAGGCAGATGAGCACTCCCGCTGCCATCGCCCAGCCAGTACAAGAACTGCAAGCCCCAAGCCCAGCCTCTCCACCCAAACAGCCAGTTGAGGCAAAGGCAGACTTCACTCCCAAAGAACCCGCTTCTCAGGTAAAGCCTGTCCCCGAGGCGATTTTCACCCAGCCGTCAGCGGAGGGAGAGATCACCCTTGCCGCAGTGAAAGAAAACTGGCGTCGTATTCGCACTGCGGTTAAAGAAAAGAATATGATGGCAGAAGCCCTGTTGAATTCTTCCCGCCCGTTAACGATTAAAGATGGTGTGCTGGTGCTGGGCTTTGCTACTGAAGTATTGAAATCCAAAATGGAAAATCGGGAGAATATCGAGCTGGTGCAAAAGGTGCTGGCACAGGTTCTTGGACACCCGCTAAGTGTTCAATGCGTTGTGCATAACGCGCGCGGCGGTAAATCTGGTGACGATGTTGCAGAAGATGGATTGGTAAATACTGCTCTGAATCTGGGCGGTCAAATCGTAAAGAAAGAATAAAGACGTTCAAGGAGGAAGTTCTATGGCTAAAGGTTTCAATCGGACTGCAGGCGGCAGGATGGGCGGTGGTAATATGATGCAGCAACTACGCGCCATGCAAGAACAACTGGAAGCCGCACAGGCAAAACTGGCTGAAGAAACGGTGACTGCGACAGTCGGCGGTGGAGCAGTCAAGATTACCATGACCGGCGACCAGCATTGTAAAGCAGTCGAAATCAACCCCGATGTTCTAAAGGACGCTGATGCGGAAATGCTTCAGGACCTGATCTTGAGTGCGATTAACCTGGCGCTTGAGCAGTCCCGTCAACGAGCAGCGGAACGGCTTGGGCCACTGGCAGGAGGATTGCCCGGGCTCGGTTTCTAGGAAACACACATGTCCAGCCTCCCCGAACCCATCCGTAACCTGATTTTTGCCTTTGAACGGCTGCCCGGCATCGGGCCAAAGACCGCCTCGCGGCTGGCGTTTTACCTATTGCGCGCTCCAGGGGAAATTGCTCAAAACCTTGCCGATGCTCTGAATGCCTTGAAAACCGCCACCGCGCTCTGTCAGGTATGTTTCAATATAACTCTCGTTGATCAACCCATCTGTGAGATTTGCGCCGATCCGCGCCGCGACGAAGGATTGCTGTGTGTGGTGGAGGAACCGCTGGATGTGCTGGTCATTGAACAAACCGGCGGCTTTGGCGGAAGGTATCACGTCCTGCATGGCGTGTTATCGCCGATTGAAGGGATTGGTCCAGAGGACTTAAAGATTCAACCCTTAATTGAGCGCGTCAAGAGCGGTAAGATACGCGAGATTATCCTGGCAACTAACCCAAGTATGGAAGGCGATGCCACAGCCCTCTATCTGTACCAGCAACTGGCAGGCAGCGGCGTGCGCATCACCCGGCTGGCGCGCGGTTTGCCTGTCGGCGGCGATTTGGAATACGCCGATCAAAACACTTTGCTGCGAGCGTTGGCGGGCAGACAGGATATGAGTTAAACAGAATATGAACAATTTCTAACCTCCTTTGGGAGGTTTTATTTTTCATAAATCATTAAGATAAATAAGATATAATAACTCTTATATCATACAAAAGGAGTTGACAAGAATATGCGCCACATTGCCCTGTTTTTGATGCTCGGCATTCTGATGCTGACAGCATGCACAGCCGCCCCAAGCCCTAACCAGGATCAGCAGGCGACCAATACGATTGCCCCCTCTCCCACGGTCCCCGCTGCCCAAATGCCCACCGAAACACAATCGCCAACCGTGAGTTCCCCGGCTGCGGGCACGATAGTGTTCAAGATCATTTCCGGCGAGTCGAAGGTCTTTTATGAGGTGAACGAAACCTTTTTAAACCAAAACAATCGTTTCAACACTGCGGTTGGTATTACACCACAAATCAGCGGTGAGGTGTATGCCAATTTGCAAAATCCACCCGCAAGCAGCCTGAGTGTTATTGAAGTGGACATCAGCCAGTTTGAATCCGATAGTTCCCGCCGGGATGATGCCATCCGCCAGAAATGGCTGGAATCGGCGCGCTTCCCGATTGCCCGCTTCGTTCCCACAAAAATCGAAGGGCTGCCAGAAAGCTATACAGAGGGAAAGGAATACAGTTTCCGTGTCACAGGTGAACTGACCGTGCGCGATACAACAAAACCAGTCACCTTTGATGTGCGTGCCAGTTTAGCCAACCAGACCTTGACCGGCAACGCAACCACCACGATACTGATGAGCGATTTTGGTATAGGACCGATTTCCATTGCCGGCATTCTTCAAACTGAGGATATCGTCAAGGTAACCCTACAGTTTGTCGCCAGGCCGTAAGCCCTCCGCAAAGAAACTTCAATAACTCAGAGTTGCTGTCAGGAGACTACTTCTGAGCCTGTCGAAAAGCAGGCAAGGTTTGGGACTGACCCTCTACAGTGACCAGGTAATACGGACACCAGGCAACGCCGAATAATTCAGTAAAGATGTTGCTGCGCTGCGGCGGTAAAGGAACTTCGCTTTCCTCAGCAGCCAGTTTTGCCCAGTGTTCCTGCAACTTTGCCAGGGCTTTTTTGTATTCTTCTTCCAGAGCAGCGTATTGCTTCTCCAAAGCCTGAAGTTCTTTGCGTTCCTGTTCCAGATCTGCTTTTGCTTGCGCAGTCATGCGCCGCTTGGAGAGCGAGCTGGAAATGCTGCGGCGGCGTCCACCCAACAGGCTGAGCAGTAACTCGCCGCCGGTGCCTAACTCTTCTAGCCGACGCTGAGAAAGTTCCTCCTCCTGCTCTTTGACCTCCAGCCGTTGGCGGTCAATTTTGCTATCCAGTGTTTCCAATTTACGGCGATAGAGATCGTCCAGCTTTTTCTGTTCTTCTGCCAGTCCCTGCCGGGCTGCTTTGCTGCATTGCTCACGAAACTCTGCTACCGAGACATCTGGTCCAGCATATACTTTGAGCGCATCATTGGCGCGCAGGTAGATGGTTCCATTGCGGAAAACCCAATCCAAAAAGTCCTTTTCTAGATCTTTGAGACGGCGCACATCACTCAGCCAGCCAGGCAATGGTGCAAATTGCGCTTGCGGCAACGGCTGACGGTCCAGGCTTATTGCTTCATAATGGAGCCAGACATACTGTTCCCAGTGCAATAGCCCACCCGGTTGTTGATTCACCAACGCAGTGAAACGGCGGCTATATTCCAGATTGTACCTGCGAGCCAGATAGCGGACTTCAGCCTGACCGAGCAATGCCGGCAGATAGACAATTCCCTGAGAGTGCAGCTCGCCTGTAAATCTCAATCTTGCCGCTTCTACCGCCTGCCCAACCCCAAGATCATTGGGAATAAAATACTCGTTGATCCCTGTCGGAAGTGCCGGACGCGTATTGAGAAACCCAGTTGGCATGGTTTTCTCAGCTCTTATCTCCCGAACAGGCTGGGTTACCATTGTTACCGTTGGGGAAACAGTTTGTTCCGCTGTGCTTACTGCGGGTGCTGGTTGAGCGGTCACTGCGACCGATGATTTGCCTTTGGCAAGTTGATTGAGAGCGGGAATCTGAGCGCGGGTCAAGGGCCCAGCCAGAAAATTCAAAGCCCAGCGGGTCTGAAACAGCACAGGTCCCTTGGCGTGAACATTATGTAGTAAAAACACCCGTTTTCCCAAACTGGAAAGCATCTTATCTACCTGTCCCCGATCCAGCGTCCCCGCAACGTTCTGCAATCCATCCAGCAAACGATCTTTATCTTGTTGGGTTTGCAAGCGTCCGATTGCCCATGTGCCGGCATTCGACAGCGCCTTGTAATCCAGGTCAACCGGGTTTTGCGTTGCCAGCAATAACCCAACCCCAAAGGCGCGTGCCTGCTTAAGCATGCGCAGCATCACCGGGCGCGAGGGTGGATTGGCAACTGGCGGCAGGTAACCCAGAATCTCGTCAAAGTAAATGATGGCGCGCAGCCCGCCGGTACCGCGCTGATTGCGCATCCAGGCTTCGACCGCGGCAAACAACAGGGTGACAAAAAACATGCGTTCATTATCGTTCAAATGTGCCAGATAGAAAATGCTATGGCGCGGCTTGCCATCAGGTAAATAGAGCAACGCCGGCATGTCCAATGACTGCCCCTCCAGCCAGGTTTGAAACGAGGGTGAAGCCAGAAAATTATTGAGCAGCATTGCCAGTTCTGCCCGATCCTTGACAGGAAAGAAATTGTCGAGCGGAAAAGCCCCCAGCCGGTCAAAGGGCGGATTCTGGGTCTGCATAATCAGCTCGGTTAAGTCCAGTGAACGGCCTTGACTCCAAGCAGTTTCAATCAAATTAGAGACCAGAATATGCTCGCGCGAACGCAAGGGGTCAATGTTGTTCAACCCGACCAGACCAAGCAGAGCAGTTACTGTACTACTGATTTTCTCGCGCAAAATCTCGCGGTTTTCTTGCCAGGGCATATCAGGAGCAGCAAATGAAGTCAGGATATTGATCGGGACACCTGCCGAAGAACCGGGGGTGTAAATTGTAAAGTCCACCGATGCCTGAAGTGCCTCCAGTTGCTCTCGCCCCAAGCCCCATTCCGCCAGTCCATCACGCCAGAGCTGAGCTGTTTCGGCTGCCAGCTCGCTGACCGTTTTTCCAGCGCGGCGGGCGGTTTCAGGGTCAAGCCAGGGTTCAAAATCTTCCGGGCGCAGTTCTGGGAAATGTAATACCAAATTGGTCAAGTCGCCTTTTGGATCAATAATGATCGCCGGAATACCCTGTAACGCGGCCTCCTCAAGCAGCGAGATACACAACCCGGTCTTTCCAGAGCCGGTCATCCCGGTAATCACGGCGTGAGTGGTCAAATCAGCAGGGTCATATAAAAGCGGTTTGTCCGAAACTTCGCCCTTTGCAACATCGAAGAGCTTGCCCAGATAAAAACTGGGATCATTTGCACCACTCATCTCTATCATCCTCCTTTGACAGGCTATTTGCTATTATTGTAGCACGATACCCACCATTCACTGCGGGCTTTGTCTCGAGGACGATTTTTCATTAAAGCAAGCTTAAAGCACCCTTGACCACTCAAGTCAGATAAGGTAGAATGTGTCCAACATTGCGGGGTAGAGCAGAGGCAGCTCGTCGGGCTCATAACCCGGAGGTCAGTGGTTCGAATCCACTCCCCGCTACTCTCGCAGGGATCCCGTCCCTATCCTTCCCCCCGCAGCGCACCCATTGATCCCTGGGTGCGTTGTGTGTACTTTACCAGACA
>DAOTYY010000167.1:0-28725 GCA_034434695.1 Anaerolineaceae bacterium | reverse complement strand
CCCCTCCAGCTCCCCCTGCAGCCATTCCCAGCCTTCCTTGCCCCAGCTCCTGCCGCTCATCCGCCGGCTGTTTTCGTCGAACATCGGAAAATCCACCCACCACTGCCGTTCGCCGAACTGCCCGGAGCGCAGAAAGCGCTCGTACTGCAGGTTGGTGACCGGGTATTTGGCAATGAAGAACGCCGGCTGGTCGTCATTGGGGATGGCGACAAAGTCATACAGGTCTTCCGGCACATAGCCGAGCTGGTCCAGCGCATCGGCGTAAGCTGCCCGCACCGCCGGCGGGTGGCGGTCGCTTTGCGCCTGCTCCAGCAGAAGCCGGCGGGCGGTTTGATGCAGCGGTCCATTAGGATCGGCTTCGCGCTCAGTCAGCCTGTCCAGCGCCTCGTTGATGCGGACGACTTCGCCGCTCAGCAGTTCGCTCTGCCAGTCGGCGGGCAGCCCTTCCGCCGGCGCGCCCGCCTCGCCGCCGCTTTCCACCGACCCGACCAAACCCAGATAGACTCCCATCTGTTTGCCGGTCAGCCCGGTAAAACGGGCGCGTAGTTTGGTCTGCTCAGCGGGCGGCGGGTAGCGCAGCATCGCTTCCAACAGGGCGTATTTGCGCCGCTCCCGCAGGTATTCATCAAGCAGTCCGCCCCCCTTTTGCGCCGTTCCCTCCGTTTTCGCTTCGTCCGTCTCGGCTTCCTCAGGCAGCCCGCGCACCGCCTCTTCTTCCGAAATCGGGCGCAGGCGTTCGTATTCCTCTTCCAGCGTGCGCACCAGCGTCGGATACTGCCGCCACAGTTTGTACAGCTCGCCCCACTGGCTCTGGATCAGCACCGCTTTTGCCAGCAGGGGGTCGGCAATCTCATCGGCTTTCAGCAGTTCTTGTGAAATCTGCGTCCGCACCACCTGCCGTAAAAGGTTGAACACATTGAGGGCGCGTTTGACCTGCCGCGGGTTGGGGAACAACCCCCGCGCCAGCACTTCGCGGGTAATTTCGTCCAGGCGGAACTGCTCGGGCAGTTCCTTTTCCAGCGACCCGATGAACTCCCTGCGTCCGTCCAAATCAAGCGGCGGCAGGTTGAAAGGAATCTGGATGATTTTCTGCAGATAGACGTCCCCGCTGACCGGCATCTCGTCTTTGTCGCCGAAAGATGGTGCGATGATTTCTCGGTAATGGGTCTCCACGCCGCGCCGCACGATTTCGCGGTCCATCCCCAGCACAAAGACCGTGCCCCGCACGTCCAGAAACAGCTTGATCGCCTCCAGTACCTCGATTGCCTTCTCCGGCAGACAGCGGTCAAGGTCATCCACAAAGACGATCAGCCGCCCTTCATCGCCCAGGATCAGGCGGATGGCTTTTTCAAAGTGTTCGGCAAACTGTTCCATGGAGTGCAACTGCTGGATATGATGCGCCCGCACCTCGCGCTCCAGCAGATTCGCCAGATTGGGGTTTAGACCCAGTTCTTTTGCCGCTTCGCCCAGCCCCGCCAAATGGAATGCCAGCCAGAAAGGCAGGCGTATCCCCTCCTTGAACAGAGCACCGCCATCCAGCCGCCAGCCGCCTTTTTCCTGCCACTCCACCGTTTCGTAGAGGGCGCGCTCCAGCCGCTCCAGATATTCCGCCCCCTCCCGCTGGTTTTGATCGGGTATTTCTTCCGGCAGAATACGCACGCCGTTCCGGCGCGGGTGCAAGCCGTCCACGACGCGCAGCAGAAACGCCCGCCAGAGTGCCTCCTGCCGTTCGTATTTCCAGGCAGTGAACCACACCGTGCGCCGGAACGCCAGCCCCTCGGCATCAATGCCGCGCTGCAACATGCGCAGTAAACTGGTCTTGCCGCTGCCCCATGTGCCAAACAGACCCAGCGTCAACGGCGTTTCCGCATAGCGTAAGATATCCAGCAATGCCGGCTGGAACACGCCGAACTTCAGCCTGTCCTCGCGGGCGTAATCATCGCTGACATAGCCGGATTTTTGAACCATCCTTTCCCTTTCCTCCTGCGACTGGTTTCCCTGCGCCGCACCTCCGGGCTCTTCAGCGGGGAGCCTTGGAGATGACAGGCTTTCCTGAACATACTATACAACAGATTGGCTTTCTGGAACAAGTTTTTAAGTGCAGGAAATCGCCAGAAACCACCTCAAACCGCTCAACGGGTACAGCCGCACAAAGTGGAACAGCCCCCCTGCGTCAGTCAATATCCGATAACGTTTTACAGAATCCCCATGGTTCAATTAATCCATTTATAATCTTAATTGTATATAATCAGTTCCACCTGGCAGCATAGGCATGCAGAAAGCTTTTTTTACCCCATTTCGGGAGTAAACCCATGAAGAAGAAAACCGAGACCATCCCGTCCTCCGAAATCACCCCCAAGGACCTCTATCTCTCGCGGCGTAAATTTCTCAAAGCCGCCGGACTGCTCGCCGGGGGCGCCGTGCTGGCAGCCTGCGCCCCGCAGCTCGTCCAACCCCCCGCAGGCACAGATACGCCTCAGGCGAATACCAGCACCCCCAAACCCGTCATCACCCCCTTCAGCCGGGCAACCAGCGATGAACTTGGCGACCCGCTCAACTCCTACAAGGACATCACCAACTACAACAACTATTACGAATTCACCACCGATAAGGCAGGCGTGGCAGTGCTGGCAAAAGACTTTCCCACTTCCCCCTGGGATGTGCAGGTGACTGGTCTGGTGCATAGACCGCGCACCTACAGCGTGGATGAGCTGATCCGTAAATTTGCGCCCGAAGAGCGCGTCTACCGCCTGCGCTGTGTGGAAGCCTGGAGCATGGTTATCCCCTGGCTGGGTTTCCCGCTCTGGAAACTGCTCAAAGAAGTTGAGCCGACCGGCAATGCCCGCTACGTCCGTTTTGAAACCATTTATCAGCCCGAAAAAATGCCCGGACAGAGAATTCCGCTTTACCCCTGGCCCTATCAGGAAGGCTTGCGGCTGGATGAAGGCATGCATGACCTGACCATCCTTGCCACGGGTCTGTACGGCGGCGAACTGCCCCCGCAGAACGGCGGCGGGATTCGGCTGGTGGTGCCATGGAAATATGGTTTCAAGTCCATCAAAGCCATTGTTAAAATCGAACTGACTGCCGAACAACCGGCAACGCTCTGGAGCAGCGTTGCGCCGGATGAATACGGTTTCTACGCCAACGTTAACCCGCGAGTCGATCATCCGCGCTGGAGTCAGCGAACCGAGCGCCGTATCGGCGAATTTGGACGACGCGACACCCTGCTGTTCAACGGCTACGCTGAACAGGTGGCACAACTTTATGAGGGCATGGACCTGAGGCTGTATTATTAGTGAGCAACTTGCCGTCAACACCGCCCTTACCAACCAGAGCGGAGCGCGCCGTAAAAATAAAAACCGGCTGGCTGCGACCTGGTATTCACTTGATTGGCGTGTTTCCGCTCCTGCAACTGGCAGCCTTTTGGTTCAACGACCGTCTGACCGCTAACCCGATTCAGTGGATTGAACAGCACTTCGGGCGCGCTGCGCTTAACTTGCTGGTTGCTTCGCTGGCAGTGACACCTGTGGTGACATTGAGCGGCTGGAAAGGGCTGCTGCCTCACCGCCGCACGCTGGGTTTGTACAGCTTTTTTTACTTTGCACTGCATTTCCTCACCTTCGCCGCGCTCGATTACGGGCTGGACTGGCGCGAAATTCTGCGCCTGACGGTCGAAAAGCCCTTCATCATCGCAGGAGCGCTGGCAGGAGGAATACTGCTGGTTCTGGCGTTCACCTCTTTTCAATACTGGAAAAAACGGCTGGGAAAAAACTGGCGCAGGCTGCATAAAGCCGCCTATCTGGCGGGCGGGCTTGCTGTTTTACATTACGCCTGGGCAGTCAAAGGTTCACTCGCCACGTTGAGCGGCGACATTCTGCGTCCGCTGGGGATGGGTCTGCTGGTGATTCTTTTGCTCCTGCTGCGCCTGCCTCCTATACGCCGCCGCGCCGCTTCCTGGCGGCACGTGATGAAGCGATAAAGGGCTACCCCAATCGGGATAGCCCCTTATTATCAACCACTGGACTTTTCAAGGCGCCTTGGTTGGCGGCAGTGTCGCTACCGCCTGCGTAGATGTCGGAGCGAGGGTAGCGGTTGGCGGCGTGGCGGGCGGTGTGCCCGGTGTGCTGGTCGGCGCGATGGTCGGCGTGCGCGTCCCCGCCAGACCGTAAGTGATGGTCAGAATTTGCCCGGCAAGCAAGTTATTCGGATCCTTGAGCTTGTTATCCTTAATAATGGACTCTTTGGTCGTGTTGAAAAACGCCGCAATGGCATCCAGCGTATCGCCCAGTTTGACCGTGTACTGAATCTTGGTGCCGCGCACCAGATCGGTGGGCAGCGGCGTTTCGGTCGGAAGCTGTTGATTGGGCGCCGGGATGAGGATTTTATCACCGGGTTTGATCGGGCAGGCGCCGCCAAAATTGTTAATCGCCAGAAGAACGCCAAAGTCCACCTTGAACTTCTGAGCAATTTCCCAGCAATTATCGTTCTCCTGAACCGTGTACTCCTGCGGACCGGAAGGGGTTGGCGTCTCAGTGATGGTGGGCGTCAGCGTCTCGGTTGGTGTCATGCTTGGCGTGGCGGTTGGAACGGTTGGCGTCGGCGTCAGGGTATCGGTAGGGGTAGGGGTTGCGCTGGCAAATAACGAGAAAGACAAATCACCAGAGCCGGTAAACCAGACAACCAGAATGATCACCCCCACCGCAACCAGCAGCACTGCCAGTCCTCCAATCAGAAACGGCATGATTTGCTGACGTTTGCGAAACGAGTCAATCACGTTTTGTGGAGATTCTTTTCCATCCATTGTGTTTCCTCTTCAAAAAATCGAGCAGCACTGCCATAGGATAGGCTAACTCGCCCTGCCGGCAGTGCAAAAGGGTGTGCGTGAGATTGTACCATAAAATAAAATTCGTCAAGTCTGCTGCGCAACCACCCGGCTTTGCTGAGCAGCCGCCTCCCGCTGCCGCTGGTAATCCTGCATGTAACGTCTCAGAAACTGACCGGTATAAGAAGCCTCTACCTGACAAAGCTCTTCCGGTGTGCCAGCCGCCACAAGCTCGCCGCCCCTGTCGCCGCCTTCAGGTCCCAAATCAATCAGGTAATCCGCCGTTTTGATAATATCCAGATTGTGCTCGATAATCAAGACTGTGTTGCCGGCATCCACCAGCCGCTGCAGCACCTCAATCAAACGATGTACATCTGCGGCATGCAAACCAACCGATGGCTCATCCAGCACATACAGCGTCCGCCCTGTAGCCCGCCTCGAAAGCTCACGCGCCAGCTTAACGCGCTGCGCCTCGCCGCCGGAAAGCGTTGGCGCCGGCTGTCCAATGCGGATATACCCAAGCCCTACCTCATCCAGGGTTTTCAGACGGGCATAAATTGCCGGAAAAGCGGAGAATAACTCCATAGCGCTCTCAACGGTAAGGTCAAGCACATCCGCAATCGAAAGCCCCTTGAAATGCACCTGAAGCGTCTCACGGTTGAAACGCGCCCCATGGCAGACATCACAGGGAACATACACATCCGGCAGAAACTGCATTTCGATCCGCAGTTGTCCCTGACCCTGACAGGCTTCACAGCGACCTCCGTGAACGTTAAAGGAGAACCGTCCCGCCTTGTAGCCGCGCATCTTGCTCTCTGGTAGTTCGGCAAACAACTTGCGAATATCGTCAAACAATCCCGTATAAGTCCCCGGATTGGAGCGCGGCGTCCGACCAATCGGCGATTGATCAATGTTGATGACCTTGTCAATATGCTCGACGCCCTCAATCCGCTCATATTCACCCGGCTGGGTATGGGCGCCGTGCAACTGGCGGGCTAAGGCGTTGTACAACACGTCCACCATCAGCGTGGATTTTCCCGAGCCGGAAACGCCGGTAATGCAAACCAGTCTGCCGAGCGGAATATCCACGGTCAGATGTTTGAGGTTATTGGCGCTTGCGCCAACCACGCGCAGATATTTGCCGTTGCCCTTGCGCCGTTTTTCGGGCATAGGCACCTCAAGCCGCCGCGAAAGGTAAGCGCCGGTGAGCGAATCGGGACAGGCAAGAATACGTTCCACCGGTCCCTCACAGACCACATACCCGCCATGCTCGCCTGCTCCCGGACCTAAATCCACCACCCAGTCAGCAGCACGGATGGTCTCCTCATCATGCTCCACGACCAGCACCGTATTGCCCAGGTCGCGCAGATGCTTCAACGTCGCCAGCAGACGGTCGTTATCACGCGGGTGCAGACCGATAGAAGGCTCATCCAGCACATACAACACACCCATTAAGCGCGAACCGATTTGCGTCGCCAGACGAATCCGCTGCGCCTCTCCGCCGGAAAGACTGCCGGCAGAACGGCTCAGGGTCAAATAATCCAACCCAACATCCACCAGGAAACTCAACCTAGCCTCAATCTCTTTCAGGATGCGGTCAGCAATTGACCGCTGCCGTGCCGTCAATACACTCCCTTCCATCAGCCGACGGGTCCATTCCAGCGTCCGCAGGACAGGCCAGTCGGTGACCTCAATGATGTTGTGTCCATCCACCGTCACTGCCAGCGCCTCTGGGCGCAGCCGTTTTCCCTGGCAGGTTGGACAGGGACGGTCACTCATAAACTCAGCAATCTTGTTGCGGATATAATCCGACTGCGTCTCCCGGTAGCGTCTTTCCAGGTTGGGGATGACACCCTCAAATGTAGTGGAAAAAGTGGATTGGCGTTCGTTGCGCCCGCTGAGGGTAACGGTGATCTCCTGCGACTTTGTTCCATAAAGGATTTTATCCAGCTTGTCTTTTGGAATGGACGAAACGGGAGCGGTCAGGTCAATATGGTAAAACTTTGCCACTGCTTCAATCATTTGCCAGTAGTAGCCGCCCTGTTCACGAGGACCATTCCACTCCAGCGCGGCGATCGCTCCCTCACATAACGAGCGTTCCGGGTCCGGGATCAGCAGATCCGGATCAATCTCCAGCCGGCTGCCCAGCCCCTGACAATCCGGACAGGCTCCATGTGGCGTATTGAATGAAAACGTACGCGGCTCGATCTCCGGCAGGCTGACGCCGTGCTCCGGACAGGCTAAATGCTCGGAGAAGAAGAAATCCTGAGGCGGATCAAGGCTGATGTTCTGCACGGTCAAATACCCCTCGCCGACCTTGAGAGCAGTTTCTACTGAATCGGTGAGACGGGAGCGAGCTGTCCGCGCTTCTTCTTCGCCGGCATACTCACCCAGAATAATGCGATCCACCACCGCTTCAATCGTATGAATCTTGTAACGATCAAGCGCGATCTCCTCATCCAGGCTTATCACCACACCATCCACGCGCACCCGCACAAACCCCGCTTTACGGATTTCATCGAAGACCGCCTGATACGTCCCTTTGCGTCCACGCACAATCGGCGCCAGAATCAACAGGCGCGTTCCGGCGCCCATCTTTTCAATCGTATCCACAATCTCTTGAGCGGACTGCTTAACCACCTCACGACCGCATACCGGACAATGCGGAATGCCCACCCGCGCAAACAACAAACGCAGGTAATCATAGATTTCTGTGACTGTGCCTACCGTCGAACGAGGGTTATGCGAAGTGGCTTTCTGATCAATTGAGACGGCTGGAGACAACCCTTCAATATAATCCACATCGGGTTTATCCATTTGTCCCAAAAACTGGCGCGCATACGCAGAAAGCGACTCCACATAGCGGCGCTGTCCCTCGGCGAAAATTGTGTCGAATGCCAGTGAAGACTTTCCCGAACCGGAAAGACCAGTAATCACCACGAAACGATCGCGCGGAATTTCTACCGTAATATTCTTCAAGTTATGTTCTCTGGCACCCACCACACGGATCATATTCTGTGTCATGATACACCTTCAATGAGCAGCATCTGCCGCCAAAAATAAACGAGTAGCAAATTATTATATCAAAACATAGACCAAATTTTCGATTCTTAAAGCAAAACCTTTTACAAAAACGAATACTGTATAATAAGAACATCCTCATCTAACGGGAGTGATTCTACATGACTATCCAAGACGAGAAACAACACAAGCGCGCTATCAATGCCTGGACAATGTACGACTGGGCAAATTCCGCATTCGCCACCACCATCATGGCTGCAGTTCTGCCGGTATATTACACCACCGTTGCAGCGAGTAATCTGGCACCCAATCTGGCAACCGCCCGCTGGGGGTTTACCTCATCCATCTCGGCTCTGATTGCCGCTGTGATCAGCCCAATTCTGGGCGCGGTAGCAGACTTCAGCGGCGCTAAAAAGCGTTTCCTCACCATCTTTATGATGCTCGGTGTGTCTGCAACCGCAATGTTGTATTTTGTGCAAAGCGGTGACTGGCTGCTTGCCTCAATTATCTTCATTTTCGGCAATGTCGGATTCGCCGGTAGTCTCGTATATTATGACGCATTGCTTCCTCATGTTGCCCGCCCGGATGAAATTGATCAGGTCAGCTCGCGCGGGTATGCAATGGGGTATATCGGCGGCGGTATCCTGTTGGCAATCAATTTAGTGATGATCATGTTTCTGCCCAAACTTTTGGGAGTAGATACCGGGTTAATGACCCGTTTGTGTTTTGTAACGGTCGCTGTCTGGTGGTTTATCTTTTCCCTGCCTCTGCTGCGCACAGTCAGAGAACCTGAAAGACGTATCAAACCCGGTGAAGAAAATTACAAACCCATCCAGGCAAGCCTTAAGCGGCTGGCTGAAACTTTTCGTGAGATTCGCCATTACCGCGATCTGTCGCTGGCAATGCTGGCGTTCTGGATTTATGCCAATGGCATCGGAACAATCATTGTGATGGCAACCGCTTACGGCAGCGAGCTTGGCTTTGGACAAACTACGCTCATTGGCACCTTGCTGATGGTTCAATTTCTGGCGGCGCCATTTGCTTTTTTGTTTGGCTGGCTGGCAAAACGGATCGGCACCAAACGTTCGATTTACTTGAGCCTGTGCGTTTATACGGTTATCTCCATTCTGGGATACTTCATGTACCATGAATGGCAGTTCTGGGCGCTCGGTGCGCTGGTTGCCACCGTGCAGGGCGGTTCACAGGCGCTCAGCCGTTCACTTATCGGACGGCTGATGCCCAAGAGCAAATCCGCCGAGTTCTACGGTTTCTTCAGCGTTTTTGAAAAGTTTGCCAATATTCTAGGACCATTTATCTTTGGTGTGGTTTCTACGGTGATGGGGGGCAGCCGCCTGAGCATCGTCTCTTTGATTGTCTTCTTCATCATTGGGATTGCAGTCCTCACCCGCGTCAATGTTGAACGGGGTGTTCAGGTTGCACTGATGGAAGAACAAGAGATGATCACCGCCTAACCAGAAAAATAACGCAGCGCCATCCGCAGGCGTTCTTCAACATCCTGCGGGGCATTGCGCGGTAGAGATTGCAAGGCTGCCTGTGCTTCCACAACACTATACCCAAGCGAGGTGAGCGCTTCAATCACCTGTGTATCCACGTCCAGCACAGGCACCTCGCCAAAGGGCACTTCTTTGCCAATTTTATCCTGCAAGTGTAACAGTATTTTTTGCCCGGTGCGCTTTCCCACTCCTGCCACGCGCGCAAATACATCAGGCTGCTCTGCCCAAACCGCCCTGCGGATGGCTTCCGGACTCAGCGTGGAAAGAATGGACAATGCAGTTCGCGGTCCCACACCAGTAACACCCAAAAGCAACAGGAAGAAACGCCGTTCTTCCTCATGTTCAAATCCATATAGTGCCAGCAAGTCCTCACGTACCACCAGATGAGTGTACAAAGCACAAATTTCCCCTGTCTGCACGGTCTCTTGCAAAGCTTTGGGGACAAATACTTCCAACCCAACACCGCCGACCTCAACAATGAGACTATTCTCATTCTTGCCAATCACTTTGCCTTTTATGGACGCGATCATAGAGGCTTACCTTTCAGCGTTTAACTCTCGCCGCTGATAAAAAATCTCATATAGAACAATGCTGGTGGCAACTGCCAGATTGAGTGAATCGCAGTGACCAACCATTGGGATACGCACGACAACATCGCACAGCCGCCATTGCTCTTCGGACAATCCATGCCGTTCACTGCCCATCAACAACACTAACTGCTCAGGATATTTTACCTGACGATACTCTTTATCTGCTTTATCAGATGTTCCTATCAAAGGAATATGATTTTTGGCTCTCCAGACAGCAAACTCCTCAAAAGTACAACGAACAAGCATCTGACTGAACACAGCCCCCATACTGGCACGTATTGCGGTTGGGTCATACGGGTCCGTTGTGTCATTCAGCAAAATAATTCCGCTGGCACCAACTGCATCCCCGGTTCTCAGAATGGTACCCAAATTTCCCGGATCAGCTACTTCGCTGAGCGCAATCCACAAAGCACCCCTTTCGCCAGAAACCACGTTCAGCGGGTTCCAGCGCTGATGTGCAACTGCCGCCAGACCCTGCGGGCCTTCTTTAAGCGCGATATTCTTGAATACCTTTTCGCTGACTTCGACAACCAAAACGCCCTTCGCACGCGCCTCTTCCACCAATTCAATCCCAAACCGACTGATAAGCAATTCTGGCGAAACAAGCAGAGCTTCGATCACTGCCCCCTGATGGAGCGCTTCCGCAACGATCCGCAATCCTTCCACATAACACAATCCTGTTGCCCGGCGCTCTTTATGATGACGTAAGCCGCGCACCTGTTTAATCAGAGGGTTACTTGCGCTGGTGATCATTTGCCTAAACCCGGTTTAATCGTTCAATCCGGCTGCTGTGGATATGGCAAATTGCCACAGCAAGTGCATCCGCAGCGTCATCCGGACGGGGAATCTCCGGCAAATTCAGGAGTGCACGGACCATCTGCTGAACCTGATTTTTATCAGCCCCGCCGTAACCAGCAACCGCTTGTTTAACTTCCAGTGGTGAATATTCAGAAACTTCCAAGCCAGCTTGTGCCAGCGCCAGCAACACCACCCCGCGCGCCTGCCCTACCGCAATCGCGGTGCTAACATTACGTTGAAAAAAAAGCTTTTCCACCGCAGCGCTTGCCGGGCGGTGGAAAAGCAGCTTGTCATTTAGGGCTTCAAATAGAAGGCTTAACCGTTTTTCTTGCGAAAGTCCGGCAGGGGTCTGGATAATACCATATTCTACCGCTTCCAGCCCGACTTCAACCGTCTCACGCACAAAGCCATAGCCGGTTGTTGCTGTCCCGGGGTCTATGCCGACCACAAGCATAGGACAGGTCAAGCTGCCTCTAACGCAGCCGCTGCCTCCTCAGTGATACGCAGGGTTGAGTAAACACTTTGAACGTCATCCAACTCTTCAACAGTTTCGATTGCGCGCATCACCTGCATCGTTTTTTCCAGGTCCAGCTCTACTTCCTGATTGGGGATCATGCGCAGTTGAGCTTCCTCTGGTTGAATGCCCTCTTTCCGCAACAAGTCGCTGATGATCTTGAAGGACTCCACTGGAGCAACAATTTCAACGTTACCATCGCTCTCAGTGCAATCATCCGCTCCGCCCTCCACAGCAATCTCAAAAATACGATCAAAATGATGCTTGCCAAGCGGAAAAGAAAAATAAGCCTTGCGCGAAAATTGCCAGCTTACTGAACCAGCCTCACCCATTGTGCCGCCCACCCGATTGAGAATGTGACGAACCTCTGCAACCGTGCGATTGCGATTCTCGGTCACACATTCAATCATCAAAGCAATACCATGTGGAGCGTAACCCTCGTAGTAAATCTGCTCAAACGCCGCACCCTCTTTATTCTCACCAGTACCGCGCTTTATGGCACGTTCAATGCTGTCTTTTGGCATATTCTGGCTGCGTGCCTTATCCACTGCCAATCGTAAGCGGAAATTGGTCTCCGGGTCTCCACCGCCCTCGCGTGCTGCCAGCGCAATCTCACGCGCCAGTTTGGTATAAAGCTGTCCACGCTTAGCATCGCTGGCACTTTTCTTTCGCTTAATGGTCGCCCAATGCGAATGACCTGACATACCTCTTTCTCCTGATTTCTAGCAAAGAAATGAAAAGTTACTTAACGTTGAAATTATACCACGTTATCTTTTGACTTCCGGTGTCCTGCCGGCAGCAGCGATGACCGAATTGCGAAGAATGCCAACCCCTTCGATTTCCACCTCAACCACATTTCCAGGTAATAGTGGTCCAACCCCTGCCGGTGTTCCGGTCAGAATCAGATCACCAGGGTTGAGAGTCATAATAGAGGATATAAATGCCACAAGTTGAGCAACACTGAAGACCATTTCACGCGTTGAAGCCATCTGGCGCAATTCACCATCCACACGGCATGAGATCATCACATCCGCAGGATCAAGTTCCGTCTCAATCCAGGGCCCTAGGGGACAAAACGTATCAAAACTTTTACTGCGCGTCCACTGACCATCCAGTCGCTGTAAATCGCGTGCCGTCACGTCATTTGCAGCGGTATATCCTAAAATATAATCGGCAGCATTATCAGGATGTATCCAGCGTCCGGCGCGCCCAATGACAACAGCCAATTCCGCCTCGTGTTCCACTTGCTGCGACTGAGGCGGTAGCAATATCGCATCTTCTGGACCAATCACACTACTGGGCGGCTTTAGAAAAATCAAAGGCAACTCCGGAACTTCAGCACCATGCTCGCGGGCATGATCTGCGTAATTTCGTCCGACTGCAATGATTTTTCCCGGTGTAACGGGTGCGAGCAGTCGCACGCGCACCAGCTCCAAGTCTGCTTCCAGACGACGATAATCCCCAAACGGCGAACCTTCAATCATCCCTATCCGGTCTTCAAACAACCAGCCATAAGCCGGCGGCTCATTTCCACGTTGATAACGTACAAAACGCATCTCAATCCCTCTGTGAATACATTGAACTTAGAAACAAAATCACTAAGAGTTTAACATAATCGCCCCATTTCGGGTATAATTGAAGCGCTTGGGCGGGTAGCTCAGTTGGTTAGAGCGCCTCCCTTACAAGGAGGAGGTCATGGGTTCGAGTCCCGTTCCGCCCACTTGTTCACTCAAAAACGGCCCTGCATAGATTGTGCGTATCCAGTTAGTTCAGCATAGCCTTGACCATTGACAGCCTTGCCAGCCTGTTCGCCGCTAGCCTCAACTGAACCCTCCCAGTACGTAAACGAAAGATGTAATTCCTGATCGTCCAGACGAGGGCTGACGCGCAGCGTCAATTCCTCTTCTGGAACTTCAATTATCCAGCCCGCTGGATAAACTGCTCTAGTCTGCGGGCTTTTCCAAGTGTCTGTTACCTTGAGTATAAAATCCTCAAACTTCAGCAGATGTGTAGAACAATCTGCACGGATGATCATACCACTGGAAAAAGGATCGGTTTCACCGTTCACATTCCGAATGGTATAAACCATCAATTCACTTCCTTCATCCAACTGTAACGCAAACCAATCCCAGCCAACCTGGTTTCCAGAAAGCGTGCTGGTGCCAAACTCATGATCCATCCACCCTTCACCGTGCACATTCAGAACCCGACTTTGCACAGTTAGCTTCCCTTGCAACAACAAACGAGTTTGGCTGTAATAATATGATGCATTTCCGGGGTCCGGTCCTTTCCGACTGTACCCGGCAACTCCCTGCAACACTGGACCTTTCACATCCTGAAGTGCCAAATCCAGCATAATATCCCCTGCTTCAGCAAACAGTTGATATTGGTTATCTCCAACTTGAACAACCTTCCAATTCTCCAGCCAGACCCGATAGAGCGGATCAACCTGCGTCCCTGCCAGACCAACAGCCTCACGACTAAATCGTTCAAATGCATCAAAACGCCGATCGCTGATCCAGCTTAAGGCAAAGTGGGCCATGTAAATCTGGTCACCAGCCCATCTTGATTCCCGCGGCACCCGCTCAGATTGTGAAACTAGTCCCCGACGAAAAAATGTCAACTGAAACCCAAACAGTCGTCCATCTTCAGCAACCAGATTACCAGTGTAATACCACCACTCCGTCTGATAATCAAGATGCGCCCCATGATCAGCCGGAAAAGAAAAAAGCCGTCCAACCTCCGCGCGCTGAAATTCACCCTCAATAACCGGAAACGTTTCAAGTGACATCTGCACAGGCTGTGATCCTGAACGAGACATACCTACCTCCGTTCCAAGCACAATCACAACCAACCCAACAATCCACAACCACTTTTTCATCCCAACTCCATGTTTTTATTCATTACGTATTAGTTGGCTAGCTTGCAGGCGGTTCATTCGCCAGGCAGGGAACAATCCCGCCAGCAACGCTGCCGCCAGAGAAATGACCAGCGCCTGAAAAAACGCTGCCGGCTGAGGTAAAAGCTGGAGTGTCCAGCCAAATGAACGCTGATTAATCACGTAAATCAAAACCAATGCCAGCACATAACCGGTTGGTGCAGCAAGCAAGCCAGCAGACAAACCCATCAACCCTGTTTCCAACATGACAAGCTGCCAGAGCTGTTTGCCTGTCAAGCCAAGCGCTTGCAATACTCCTGTTTCCCAACGGCGCTCGATTTGTTGAAGCAACAGCGCATTTAGCACACCGATAAAAGCCACCACGGTCGCCAAAAAACGCAGAGCAGTTGTGATCGCAAACGTACGGCCAAACACTTCCATAACAGCCGCACGCAGAACGCGGTTTGGACGTATCAGTAACTCCTGAACATCGCCCAACTTTTTCTGCAAATCCTGAACTGTCTGATCTACATCCGCACCCGGACGTAGACGCAGATCAATTGCTGTTACCGAATCATCCTGCCAGACTTTTTGATACACATCCATTGACATCAAGATTGCCCCTTCACTGGAAGCATAATCATAATAAACACCCGCTATACGAAACGTCTGCCAGCCTTGGGGAGTAAACAACCGCAAAACACTCCCCTCCGTTAACAGATTAGCGCGCCTAGCCAGCGGTTCAGAAACCAGTATCTGTCCCTGCTGCAAAGCCTGCCAAATCTGCTCTAGCGGAACAAAGCGCTTGAGGAATAACCGTTCCCAGCCAATTCGCTCATTTGAGATTGCTGAAAGCCGCACAGCACCTTGCGAGGAATCAACGGTAATCGAACGTGAATAATTCACTCGGCTGGCAGACGGCAAAACCTCAACCACATTGATAACTTCTCTGACAACCGGTTGAGAAGGAATTGTAGCAGTCAGTGTTGGTGCACTAATATAAATATCCCCCTGCAAAGTTGCCTCCAACCATAACGTAACCGTATAACGAAAGCTGTCAATCATCAAGTTCACCGCAATGGTAACTGCTACCGCCACCATTAAAGCTGCCACAGCTACAGAAGTGCGTGAAAGTGAATTAATAAGGCTGCGAGGTGCCATCCGCCCTACAAATCCGATAATGCCTCCTAGGAGATGAACGGATATTTGCAAAAAGACAACCATCAGCAAAGCAGAAAGTAGCGCAATCCCCACTACCAAAAGAAAAGTTCCCACAAATCCCGCGAAAAGCCCACCGGCTGGAAAGGAAAACAACCCGATACCCAAACCAATTGTTACTATCCCCAAAGCCGAAGCCAGCCAGATCTTCCTCCGGGTGCGTGCCTCCAAGCCAGAACGCAGAAGCGCCGCTCGCGGCGGAACCGATGCTGCCTCCCAAGCCGGTAAAACTGCAGCCAGCATAGTGGCAGTCACTCCTACCAACACCCCTTTTATTAGACTTTCCACAGGCAACTCTACGGATTGAACCGTTGTGGTGAAGTAAAGATCATTGATGGTCTGAGTTACCATTTGAGTAGTCTGGCGTCCCAGAATAATTCCTGAAATGATTCCCAATGTACTGCCCAAAATTCCCACCAGAAAAGCCTCACCTACAACCAGGACAAATATTTCACGCCGGGTTACGCCAAGACAGCGCAATGTGCCAAAAAGCTCACGCCGCTGCACAACGGCAAATGTCATCGTATTATAGATAAGAAACAAACCAACCACCAGAGCCAGCATGCTCAGAGCAGTCAGGTTAATGCGGAAAGCGGCAGTCATCTGTTCAAGCGAATCGCTGCGAGTAGTTGCGTCTTCTAGGCGTATATCGGGTGGTAACCGCTCTGCAAATAAATGCACCAAATTAGAATCAGTGGGCAAAATCAAGTCAATACGGTCCAGTCTTCCCACACGTCCAGTCAGTTCCTGTGCGGTAGCAATATCTGCCAGCAAAAGCCCATCCAGAGCACGACGACTTAATGCGTCTTTCGGCTCAAGTATTCCGGCAATCCAGATCTCTCGCCGCTGCCCACCAATCTCAATCTCAAGAGTTTCACCAATATCCAAAGAATGCTGATCTGCCATGTTCCGTGCAATGAAAACAGCGCCAGGCTTTGTCAGGAATAAAACTAATTGTTCAAGCGGTACCTGTCCATTCAGACTCAAATAGCTGCGGAAAGGCACATCAGCAATGGGATCAATGCCCATCAATTGCAATGTCCGACCTTCCATTCGTGGAACTGTTACATAAGCCAGCAACACTGGCGCAATAGGGACATGAACTCCCTGCATACGTAGATTAACGTACACACTTTCATCTATGCCGCGCGGGTCAGCGGTTACAAGCTGATGAGTAGCCTTACCGGTCACCGCTTCAACCGAGAGCTCAAATGAACGTTGAGCGCTGACATTCGCCAGATCAATGGCAACCAGCAATGTTACACCTAAAGCTACTCCCAATAGCATTAATATACTCTGCAAGCGATTCCGCAAGAGATAGCGGAGGCTTACATTGAACAAACCTGAAGAAAAGTATGAAATTTTCTTTCCCATCAGCACTCTTGGGATTTCGAACATTCCCGTAGTTTCCCCGAAGCCAGAATGAAATTGCGGTCCGCCAGCGAAGCCACCTCTCGGGAATGAGTCACCAGTACCAGATTCTTACCCGCCTGCCGCGTCATTTGATCCAGCAGGGTCATAATTTGTCGCCCGGTCACCTCATCTAAATTGCCGGTTGGTTCATCAGCCAGAACCAGCAGCGGGTCATGCACCAGAGCACGCACAATCGCAACACGCTGTTGTTCGCCACCTGATAAACGATCAGGAAATGCCTGCAAGCGGTCTCCCAGACCCACTAATTCCACCAATTCCTGCGCCCTCTTCAGCCACTTGGTGTTTATTTTTTTATTCAATTCTAGTGGAAGTTTGATATTCTCCCAAACGGTCAGCGTTGGAATCAGATTAAAGGATTGGAAAATAAACCCGATTTTCTCACGACGAAACAGAGTGCGCCGGGTATCATCCATGCCAGTCACATGTTCACCATTAAGATAAATTTCCCCTGCGTCAGGGCGGTCCACGCTACCAATCAGATTAAGCAGGGTAGATTTACCGCTCCCACTCTTACCCAAAATTGCAACAAACTCACTTTTGAAAAACTCTGTAGTAATTCCGTCCAGAACCGTATGCTGGCGTCCAGCCTCATTATAGGACTTGAATATGTTGTCCAGTTTCAAAAAAATCTGTGAAGGTTGTGTCACCCAATGCTCTTTCATCATTAGAAGATTAGAAACAATTACATCCTTCTCTAAAGAAAACTGATACTATTGTACTAAATCGCAGAATTCTGTTCCGGCATTTGTATAGCATTTACCCAAATTCACTCTACCGCCTTTGTTCAATTCAACCGATCATTCCAACAAGCTGCCCACTATACTTGAGTTTGTCCAGCCAAATTTTAGGAGCTTCTTAAGCCCACCAATACTCCGCTGATCAGATTTTCTTCCCCCAATGAATCACCATAGTACCCAGCATACATCTGGCAAATTCTATCTCTTGAAAACCCGCTTCCCGCATTTTATCTGCCAGCTTTTCTGCGCTCAAAAAACGCTCGGTCGAATCGGATAAATATGTATAAGCTGCCTTGTCTCCAGCCAAAAACCTGCCAAGAACTGGAATGACTACGCGCAAGTAAAAGCGGATGAATGGGTATAAAATATTTCGCTGCGGGGGTGTCGTATCCAGGGATATAACCTGTCCATTCTGAGCCAAAACACAATACTGCTCGCGCAGGCTACGGACAACATCCGGCACATTGCGTAGCAAATACCCTGAAATTACACCCTTGAAAACCAATGATGGAAAAGGTAAATGCAAAGCATCAGCGACAACCCAAAAAACCTTTTTCCCGCCGGTACGCTTGTTGCCCCGATAAATCATTGGTAGAGTCAAGTCTGCTGCCACTACTTGCACCTCTGGGTATTCCTTTTGTATCAATAAGGCGACATCACCTGTCCCCGCCCCAAGGTCTAATACCAAACCTTTCGCGTCCAGTTGAAGATGGCGAATCGCCTCCCGTCTCCAACGCATATCCTGTCCAAAAGTCATCAAGCGATTCAATAAATCGTAACGGTGTGCAATACGACTGAACAACTGGCGCACTTGCCAAGTCTTTTCCCTGTCTGTGCTATCTTCTTTTGTGTACTGTTCCATGTCCATTTATGTTTACCAAACGCTAAAACATCAGTGTTTCAGAAAATAAAATTTGGTCTCCTACAAGTCCACAGGTATATGTCCACAAACGCTTTCGAGCCACCAAGTATTACGCAACCATAGAGAGCTTTAGGGTTTGCACTAAAACCAATGCCGCTTCATAAAAATGAAAACGACAAGGCCCATCAGTCCAAGAAATACACCAATGATAATCATATAAGCCAATGGGTGATCGGCAAACGGCAAAGTCACATTCATGCCAAAAAAGCTGGTGACGATGGCTGGGATACTTAAGACAATCGTAACAGATGTCAGAAATTTCATTACAACGTTTAAATTATTCGAAATAATTGAAGCAAAAGCATCCATCATGGAACTGAGAATGTTATTTGAGATATTGACCATTTCAATAGCTTGCTGGTTCTCAATAATCGTATCTTCCAGCAAGTCTTCATCATCTGGATACATGCGTAATGTCTGACTACGCTGCAGCCGCTCCAGCATCAGCTCATTCGACTTTAACGCCGTCGTGAAATACACCAGACTTTTTTGATATTTGAGTAATTCCATCACTTCTTTATTCTGCATTGAGAGTTGTAACTGATCTTCCAAATAGCTATCTTTCAAGATGATGCCGAGCGGAATGGTGGTATAAGGCACATCCATTTTAGCGCCCTGAAAGTACGGAATGCGCAACAGGATCAACATGGTACCGTCGTCTTCACGTTCTGTGCGTGCACGCTCATCTATGTCCAGAGGCGAAGTTACAAAATCTTGCGGAATATCCAGCAAGGTCAGGCGCTCGATTTCATCAGTTGTCGGGTCAACCACATTAATCCAGCAACCGCTGATCACATCATTAACTTTCTCCACCCCGCTTTCCATGCTCTTATAGATTGTGATCATGGAAACCTCCTCTAAAATAAATTCCAACCAGCACACTGGTTGAGCGGGTCAATTGTAATCACATGAAGAAGAAAAAGGAATAGCACATTTACAAAATTTTGTGTATAATATAAATGCAACGGGGATGACAGGCTTCGACGGGAGAGGCTGGCCCCGGATTGCGAGCCGAGAGGTGCCGACCTCGTAAAATCAGCACAAACGATAAATGCCAACCGCACGTATTCTGCTCTTCCGCTCGCCGCATAAGACGATCGGGAGAAATTGGTCTCTGCGTGAGGCCACGTCTGCCCACCCCGCTCCCTGGCCGGTGGTGGAGCGGGCGTAAGAAAGTCAGGGTGCTGTGTGCCTAAGCCGCTAAGTGCACAAAAGAGGGCTTTCGGGTCCAAGCGGCTGGCTGGGAGTGGTTCTGCTGGTCTCTCCACCCCAGTAAGATCAAAGACCTGCTACGCTCGTAGATATCCGAGGGACGAATCTTTCGGACGCGGGTTCAAGTCCCGCCATCTCCACTCGACCTCTTGAGAATAAATCCTCAAGGGGTATTTTCTATGTTAAAGCTTTCGGCATACTAAACCTTTCAAATACGCCCCCTCCGGGAAATTCAACGCCACAGGATGATCGGGGGACTGCCAAAGATACTCAATAATGTGCGCACTCACCCCTGCATCGAGTGCCGCATCAGCAACAATTTTTTGGAAAAGCTCAAGTGACACCCCACCCGAACAGGAAAAAGTGACCAGCAGCCCACCCGGATTCAGCAGCTTAAACCCAAAAAGGTTGATGTCCTTATACCCGCGCGCGGCTTTTTCAACCTGACTGGTGGTCGGCGCAAATTTTGGTGGATCAAGAATAATCATATCAAAAGCATCATTGCGATCCCGTAGTTGACGCAGTACCTGAAAAACATCCCCTTCCTGCCAGCTCACCTGACTATCCCAGTTGCCATTGATTGCCAGGTTTTGCTTTGCCATTTCTAGTGCTTCCGCCGAACTATCCACTGAATGTACCGAAATCGCCCCACCCATTACTGCATTGACGGTAAACGATCCCGTATAACAAAAGCAATTCAACACCCGCCGCCCAGATGCCAGCGCACGCACCCGTTGACGATTAAGACGTTGGTCCAGATAAAACCCCGTCTTCTGACCATGTCGGATATCCACCAGATAGCACAGCCCGTTCTCTTCGATTTGGACAAACTCCGGAGGCTCACGCCCAGTCAATAATCCAGAACGCTCATCCAAACCCTCTAATTTTCGGATGTCCACATCAGAACGCTCGTAAATATTCTTAATACCCGTCAGCTCCACCAGTGCAGCAATCACCTCACCCCGCCAGCACTCAATCCCTACAGTTAAGAACTGAGCCACCAGCCAATCCCTATACCGATCCACAATCAAACCCGGTATCCCATCCGACTCGGCATAAACCAATCGCAAAGCTGAGCGATCATTTTCTGGATATATCGCTTCCCGGCTTTCAATTGCCCTGCTCAAACGCCGTCTGAAGAAGGTCGCATCAATGGTCTCTGTCTCATCCCATGTCCAAAGACGCGCCCGAATGTTTGAAAAAGGGTTAAAAGCCGCTCTTCCCAGCCAACTGCCGTCCGCAGCCAGAACATCCACCGTCTCGCCCGCTTTCGGATTTCCGCGCACGTTCGCTACCGCTCCCGAAAACACCCACGGGTGATGTTGCCTGACCGACTTCTCCCGCCCTGCCTTTAAGATGATAGCCGCCATTCTATTTACCCCGTCAGATATTCCCTCCACCCCGCTCACGAATCAGCACCAACAATCCTGCCTCATCCAAAACTGGAATGCCAAACTCACGCACTTTCGCAAGCTTGGAACCGGGTGATTCTCCAACAACCAGATAATCTGTCTTGCGGCTCACGCTGTCGGTTACCTTGCCCCCATACTGCTGGATCAACTCTTTTGCCTCTTCGCGGCTATAATTCGGCAATGTTCCGGTAATCACAAAAGTCAAACCTTCCAGAACTGCACCCGCTTTCCCAGGAGCTGCTTCCGTTACCACAGGCCAGACACTTGCAGCCCTCAATTTTTCCAGCAAACGCCGATTGGTAGGACGGGCAAACCAATCCACGATCGCCTTAGCAATGTTTGGGCCGATACCTTCAATGCTTTGCAATTCTTCAAAAGTCGCTCTTGAAAGCGAGTCTAAATCACGAAAGACATTTGCTAAATCAGCCGCCGTTACCTCGCCAACCCCTCTGATGCCTAAAGCGTTAATCAAACGGGCGAGCGGCTGCTGGCGTGAGTTCGCAATCGCGGTAATCAAATTTTCCGCCTTTTTATCTGCAAAGCCTTCCAGGTTTAGTAAGTCTTCTTTGCGCAGATAATACAAATCAGCAGCGTCTTTGATCAATCCATTTTCAACCAACTGCTCCACAATTCGGATACCCAACCCGACAATATCCATCGCCGGGCGCGAAACGAAATGTTCCACGTTGCGCACCAGTTGCGCCGGACAGGCTGAATTCACACAATACCAAGCTACCTCGCCTTCAAAGTGTTCCACAGCCTGTCCACAAGCCGGACAGGTCTGAGGAGGACAATAGGGTAACTCTTTGCCCGTACGCGCTTCTAGGACTGGTCCGATCACATAAGGGATAACATCTCCAGCGCGCTTGACCATAACTCGGTCACCGATACGAATATCTTTCTCTGCGATGTACTCAAAGTTATGTAAAGTTGCCTGTTTAACGATCACACCGCCAATTTCCACAGGCTCAAGAACTGCGTTGGGTGTCAATACACCAGTTCTGCCCACATTCACCACAATATCTTTTAACATAGTGGTCACCTCACGCGCTGGGAACTTGAGTGCCAGCGCGCCGCGGGGATCTTTGCCGACAAAACCCAGCTCATCCGCCAGGCGAAGGTCATTTATTTTAATCACCACACCATCTGCCTCAAACGGTAACCGATCGCGCTTCTCAAGCCAGCTTCCCAGTGAAGCCAGTACATCCTCAAAACGCTGGCAGTATTGTGCCAGCTCGGAGACCGGGAAACCTAATGCGCGCAGATATTGCAATGTCTCCCATTGAGTCTGTGGAACATCGCCTTCTGCATACACAATGGAATAAGTAAGGAGGACCAGCGGACGGCTGGCAGTAATCGCCGGGTCGAGTTGACGCAATGAACCAGCAGCCGTATTGCGCGGATTGAGATAGGTGCGCTCGCCAGCTTCCAGCAGCTTCTTGTTCAGTTCTTCAAATTCTTTTATTAAGATAAAAGCCTCACCTCGCACAACCAGATATGCTGGTGGATTGGGACCCTCAGAACTCACTGGAATCCTGAGGGGCAGGGAACGAAGCGTGCGAAGATTTGCTGTAATATCCTCACCAACCTCACCATCGCCGCGCGTGGCTCCCTGAACGAAAACTCCATCCCGATAATGCAATACAACCGTCAAACCGTCAATTTTAGGTTCAAGAACAAAAGCACTTTGTGCCACCCGCTCGTCCAGCTTGCGGATTCGCTCATACCAGGCACGTACATCCTGTTCATTAAACCCTGCCGCCAAACTGAGGATCGGGCGCGGGTGGGTTACCTTAGTGAACTTTTCGGCAACCCCACCACCAATACGCTGTGTTGGAGAGTCTGGTGTAATCCAATCCGGATGAAGTGCTTCAATCTGGCGTAAGCGGTTCACCAACCGATCGTATTCCGCATCACTGATCACTGGTGAGTCCAGCACATGATAACGGTAATCATGATAGGCAATACTCTGCTTAAGTTTTTCGTATTCCTGTTTCAATAGATCGTCCATGCTTATATTATACGATTGTGGCTGTGCAAATTGGTCAAGTTTTCCTGTTGCTTTGTAAGTTGAACAATGTTAAACTAATCACATATGGAGGTAAGACATGAGCGCTGGAAAAATAATCGCTTATATCCTGGCAGCAATTCTGATCTTCTTTGGTGTGTTGTTCATCTGGGCAACTTTTAGCCCATCAGGTAAAATCGGCTGGCTGGTTGTTGGGGTCATCAGTGTCCTGATTGGTTTTGGTTTGATTATGTTTGCTTCCCGCCGCGCAACGCAAATGCCCACCAGCGCCGGCACCACCCTGAAAATAGATCTACCCGGAAACATTTCACTGGATTCGCTTAAATGCAAATCTTGCGGGGGGGTATTGACAGCCGATAATATTCAGATGGTTGCAGGGGCACCTATCGTGACCTGTCCTTATTGCAAAACTTCTTACCAGCTTACTGAAGAGCCCAAGTGGTAAAACAGGATATCCTCAGGAGGCAGCCCATGAAAAAGTGGTTAAGCCTGTTTGCCTTATTCTTGCTATTGATTCTTAACGTAAACCCGGTCATAGCTCAAACCTATCGGTTTCAGCTCAGAAGAGAAGTCGTAAATGTTTATATTAATTCAGATGGAACACTCGACCTAGAGTATATTCTGGATTTTGTCAACGATGCCAGCGCTGACCCGATTGACTTCGTGGATATTGGTCTTCCTAATGAAAATTATGACATAAACAAAATACAAGCCACAATCAACGGGCAGCCAATTAGGAACATTGAACGCTCCCCCTACGTAACTTACGGCGTGGCACTTGGTCTCGACAACAATGCTATTCCACCCGGTAAAACTGGACGCGTTCACGTGGTGATTAAGGGGATCACGGGTATGCTTTACGAGGATACCGAAGAGGGAACGGAAAAGTACGCCAGTTTTCAACTTACACCGAATTATTTTGGCAGTGAGTATGTGTACGGAAACACTGATCTCACCCTGACCATCTTTTTACCGCCCGGTTTACAGCCGGAAGAGCCGCGTTATTACCCACCTAAAAATTGGCCCGGGATCGCGGAACCAGAAAGCGGTTTTGACGATCAAGGACGCGTGTTTTATCGCTGGCAGTCGAACAAGGCAAACGGCTCAACACAGTACATATTTGGAGCTGCTTTCCCCGCCCGTTTGGTGCCGGAAAGTGCCATCGTCACCAAGCCGCCCTTCCGTCTCAATATCAGTGTAGATGATATTTGCGGTGCCGCCTTTTGCCTGGGCTTTTTAGGGTTGATCGGACTGATTATTTATGGGTCCATTTGGGGAGAGAAAAACCGAAAGCTGCAATATCTCCCCCCAAAAGTTTCTGTTGCCGGTCATGGGATCAAGCGCGGTTTGACAGCCGTCGAAGCCGCTATTGTCATGGAACAACCAATGGATAAGATACTGTCTATGATCCTGTTTTCTACTATCAAAAAAGGAGCCGCAACTGTAAGAACCCGTGATCCGCTGGAAATTGACGTGGTGGAGCCATTTCCAGAAAATTTACAACCTTATGAGATAGAATTTCTTAAAGCCATGCAAGAAAACAAGGCGGCTACAAGACGCCGGCTTTTGCAAGATATGATGATCAATCTGGTCAAAAGTGTCGCTGAAAAAATGCGCGGCTTCAGTCGTAAAGAGACGGTTGACTATTACAAAAATATTGTTGAACGCGCCTGGCAATATGTGGAACAGGCTGATACCCCGGAAGTCAAAATGCAGAAGTATGACGAAGTGATGGATTGGACCATGCTGGACCGCAAGCATCAGGAACGCACACAAGAAGTCTTTCGGGGCGGACCAATCTTTGTACCAGTCTGGTGGGGACGCTATGATCCTGAATTTGGACGCACTTACGGCGGCACACCCACCCAAGCGCCGGTTTCTCTCCCCAGCGGCGGTGGCATCTCCCTGCCCACGCTACCCGGCAGTGAGTTTGCCGCTTCTATTGCCAGAGGTATCGAAAACTTTTCATCCAATGTCATTGGCAATCTGACCACCTTCACCGACCGCATTACTCAAACCACCAATCCAATCCCCAAGACAACTTATTCTCGTTCTGGGAGCGGCGGTGGTGGGTCGTGTGCCTGCGCCTGTGCCTGCGCTGGGTGTGCCTGTGCCTGCGCTGGCGGCGGTCGTTAATTTAGTACTAAGCCATGTCGTTCAATTTTCGGAACATTGCAAATCGTTTGAGGAAGCAGCAACTAACGTCATATCCCGCACCATCCTTCGGAATTCATCACTATCTGCGAGAAGACGGCGCTGGTAAAGCACGCCTTCATCTGCGGCTGGAGAAAGATGGCAGCGGAGTATTGCTGATGAATGCCAGCCGCATCTATCACCTCAACACAACTGCTGCATACATGGCTTACTTGTGTCTGGAACAAATACCCCTTCAATCTGCAGTTAGTATGCTCACAAGGCGTTTCCGTGTCTCGGCACGACAGGCACTTGAGGACTTTACAAAGTTTCAAAAAGAATTTTCATTCCTGATTCAACCGGGCGATGTTTGTCCCGTTTGCGAACTTGGCTTAGAAACAACAGCGCCATTCTCAGACCACCCCTCAGCTCCCTATCGGATGGATCTGGCAATCACATACCGCTGCAATAACGATTGTGCCCATTGTTACAACGCCAGACCACGCCGTTACCCCGAACTCAATACAGCCCACTGGAAAATCGTTCTGGACCGCCTCTGGCAACTGGGCATTCCTCATGTTGTTTTCACTGGCGGTGAACCCACCCTTCGCTCCGATCTCACCGAATTGATCGCCTGCGCTCAGCAGCTAGGACAGATTACCGGGCTGAATACAAACGGGCGCAGACTCAGCGATCCGGCTTTTGTTGAAGCTTTGGTAAGCGCAGGGCTGGATCACGTGCAAATTACCATCGAGTCTCATGATCCTGAAATTCACGATGCAATGGTACGGCACAAAGGCGCCTGGCAGGAAACCATTCAGGGAATCCGTAATGCATTGAAAAGCCGCCTCTTTGTCATGACCAACTCCACATTACTACAAACCAACAGTACCCCTGAAAATCTGCGCCGCTTGCTTGAATTTCTCGCTGTTCTTGGGGTTCCAACGATTGGGCTGAACGCGCTTATCTATTCAGGACATGGACTGGAAGTCAATACCGGGTTACCCGAAACCAGTCTGCTGCCTTTGCTTGAGCTGGCACGTAGTATGACAGAACAATCTGGGCAGCGCTTGATCTGGTATACCCCCACACAATACTGTCATTTCGATCCGCTTCAACTGGATTTGGGCGTCAAGGGCTGCACAGCAGCATTGTACAACATGTGTATTGAACCAGATGGCAGCGTGATTCCCTGCCAGTCTTATTATCAGTCACTGGGCAATATTCTTGAAACGTCTTGGGACTTAATCTGGAATCATGAGCTGGCGATACAACTGCGAGAACGCAAAGATGTTCCTTTTGCCTGCCAGTCCTGTGTATTGCTTCAGCAATGTGGTGGCGGCTGCCCGCTAGCACGCCGGACAGAACATAACGCCCATCCGTTCCCTATTCTTCCCCTCCAGTTTGACAAAACGGAGATGTCTCATGAACCCATTCCGTAAATTGCTGGAACGACTATTTCCTCCACCTTATCAACCTCTTCCCGCTGGTATTCACCACTACCAATCTGCACCAGAAGCTGGATTTCCCTACCGTCTGCACTTGCGTCTGGAAAATAACGGCGAGGGTGTACTGATTGTTAACGCCAGCACAGTTTTGCATCTTAATCAAACTGCCGCAGAGATGGCTTATCATCTAGTGAAACAAACCCCACCTGAGGAAGCTGTTAGACAAATTGCCGGACGGTATCGTGTTTCACGACAGCAGATTGCTCAAGACTTTGAAAGTCTTAAACAGCGTCTCGAAACGCTGATCTCCACACCCGATCTTGACCCGGTCACCTATCTGGGATTCGAGCGTCATGAGCCTTACAGCCAGCTTACAGCCCCCTATCGGCTGGATTGCGCCCTGACTTATCGAACGCCATCTGCCCCCAGCATTCATGACACACTCCAAAAACGCGTCAAACGCGAACTAGTTACAGAAGAATGGCAGACAATCTTAAGTAAAGGCTGGCAGGCAGGTATCCCGCATATCATCTTCACTGGCGGCGAGCCGACTTTACGACCGGACTTGATTGATCTGGTAGCTTACGCAGAAAGTTTAGGACAGGTTACTGGTCTGCTGACCGATGGTTCTCGGCTGACAGAGAAAGACTATCTACACCACCTTCTCCAAAGCGGACTTGATCACATGATGATTATACTTGACCCAAGTGAGGAACAAGGCTGGGAAGCCATACGAGACACATTGGCTGAAGACATCTTACTTACCGTCCATCTCACCCTGACCCCAAGAGAAAAGGAGAAAATCGCTGAATACATTAAGAAGCTGGCAAAAATGGGCGTTCAATCGCTCTCGATCAGTGCCAGTGACCCTGATTTGAAATCGGAACTTAATCTCGCCCGCCAGATAGCCGCTGATCAAGGCATGTCCCTAGTCTGGGATTTGCCTGTTCCATACTCAGGTACTAATCCGATTGCTTTGGAACTTGAAGAGAGTGGTGAGACCCCGCAGGGCGCAGGACATGCTTGGCTGTATGTTGAGCCAGACGGCGATGTGCTACCCGGTCAGGGGATGCAAAAAGTGCTCGGTAATCTACTCACCGATGATTGGGAAAAAATCTGGAGTAGCCGATAGCGTCCATGTTCACTCCTACCGAGTGGCATCAGCGATTTAAACTCCAGGCTGGTTGGACACAACAGCTCCGCCGGTTTTTATTAACAGAGGTCATTTCTCCATCACCCAATCGTGTACTGGAAGTTGGCTGCGGCAGTGGAGCGGTTATTGATGAAATCCATAACTCTGGACTTTTACCAGCGCACACGCGTCTTTTCGGGTTGGACATCCGCTTTGACTTTTTGCAACTGGCACAAGCCCGAAAAGTCAACCTCACCTGTGCAAACGCCTATTCTTTGCCATTTCCATCTCACAGCTTTGACCTGGTGTATTGCCATTTCTTGCTCCTCTGGCTGAAAAATCCACTTCAAGCATTGATGGAAATGCGCCGCGTTACCCAGTCCCATGGATGGGTTATCGCTATGGCAGAGCCAGATTATGCACACCGAATAGACTATCCGTCCCCATTAAGCGAAATAGGGAAACTGCAACGCCAGTCTCTCATTCAACAAGGCGCTAATCCAGATATTGGTTGTATGCTGGCAGGTTTATTTATGCAGGCAGGTTTTCGAAATGTAAAAACCGGTTTACTGGGTGGGGAATGGAATGTTCCTCAAACTGAATCTATTTGGAAAGCCGAATGGCATATTCTTGAAGCCGACTTGCAAAAGCTGGTTTCCCCAAAAAACCTCCAAGAATATCGCCAACAGGATGCCTCAGCCTGGCAAAAGGGTGAACGCATCCTGTTTGTGCCCACATTTTACGCAATAGGACAATCCCCCTAAATAATAGTACGTGAATTCGGGTTAGGCGGGCAAGGGCAGGTACTCGTCCAAGCCCAAAGACGGTTTTGATGGACGGCGGCAGTAAGCAATCAAGCCGCACAGCACATTTACAAAGAAGTTGATGATACTGCGATGGCGAGAGTG
>DAOTYY010000166.1:0-29351 GCA_034434695.1 Anaerolineaceae bacterium | reverse complement strand
TATGATACGATACAGTGTGAGGCTATTGTTCATTTCTTCCTTCCTACGGCTGGTTATGTGTGGGAACATAAGTTTGCCATAGAAGGAAGAATGCCGATAGCCTTCTCTTATTAAGATTTGTCAGTCAATCAGCTTTCACCCCTAAACTGGAACGAGTAGCGAAAACGGACTTCAAGCTGCTTTTCAGTGAAGTCCATCAGATGTTCGGCTATTATTATGGTCAGGCAATTAGCGACACAGGTGAAACCATACAGTTAAAAGATCAACTTGGGTTTATTGAAGAACACAAAGCCAAATGGTGAGAAGAGTACCACTACACTTCTGGATTGGACTTGGGCTGGTCACACTGTTTTGGGCGCTGAACTGGTCATTACCGGGTCTGCGCACCCATTGGACATTCTTTCCCCTTTGGCTGGGTTACGCGCTTACAGTGGATGGACTAGTGTTCATGCGCAAGGGGAACTCACTGGCAACTCGTCAACCCTTCGGTTACGCAATGCTATTCTTTCTTTCCGTGCCGGGTTGGTGGCTGTTTGAGCTGATCAATTTGCGTGCTCAAAACTGGTTTTATCTGGGTGCTGAGTCATTCACCCCATTCGAATATGCCTTGCTGGCTTCACTGAGTTTCTCGACTGTCATGCCAGCCATATTTGGCACAGCAGAACTGGCTGGAACATTTGGATGGTTACAAAGAATGAAGAGCGGGCTTCGTCTTGCACCCGGAAAACGAGGGCAAATTGCCTTCTTCGTTGCAGGATGGGTGATGTTGGCGCTTTTGCTGCTTTTGCCAAATGTATTCTTTCCTTTCCTCTGGATATCGTTGTATTTTATTTTGGAGCCGCTTAACATCTGGCTGAAACATCCGTCGCTGGTGGATTACACTCAAAAAGGCGATTGGCGTCCCGTGCTCGCCCTATGGCTAGGCGCACTAACTTGCGGCTTTTTTTGGGAATTCTGGAATTTCTATTCTTATCCCAAGTGGATTTACCGCGTGCCGTTTGTGGATTTCTGGCGCGTGTTTGAAATGCCATTGCTAGGGTATGGCGGATACTTGCCTTTTGCGCTGGAATTGTACGCACTTTTCCACCTGCTAACTGGCGCGTTGGCAATAAAACGTTTGCAAGACTATCTGAAAATTGTTTAACTTGTCTGGTCTACAATTTAATCCCATAAGCCAATCACGGAAGTCACAAATACAAAGAACCAGAGCGCAAGCAGAAGAATAAACAACCAGCCAAAGATGTTCAAAAGGGTAGACCATCCAAAGGCAGGTGCCACAGTCGCGGGCAACGTTCGTTCCTCAGCCAAATAACGAACAGTCTGTGCGGCTTCTCGTATCCGTTCGCGTAGTGGGCGTTCTGACATGCCCACGAAATTCCAGCCGGAAAACCCAACCGGCAATAACAAACGCTTCCCTCGATATGCTTCCAGCCAGAGCCGCAGCGACTCTGGCGGTTGCAAAGCCAGCCCAGAAGACATCAAAATAGCCTTAACGCTCAACAATTCATCTTCTAACGGCTCGCTTCCCGGTCGGCGCAAGAAAATGGATGCGCCAGGGACTTGCTGTTGAATTGCGCGCGCCAGAGCTTCAGAAAAATCATTTTCCTCGGATTGTAAAATTAGCACTGAAAAGTCAGCATATCGTTCACGCAGTGTCTGCCGGAAACACTGCGCATCCTGACGCAAAACGGAAAGATGATAGAACAACCACGTCACTACCAAGACGATATGTTCCCAATCCAGCGAAAGAAACCGCCAGAAATCCGGCTCTTCCTGACCAAGTAAATGCAAAACAGCACGGTAAATTGCTGCGCCAGCGCTGGACATTAATGCAATGACCAGCACAAAAATCACCAGATAGAGATAGCCTTTGCGTACAATCGAACGGCGAAGATGATCACCAACACGATCTAGGCGGCGGCTTTCTGTTTGCAGACGCAACCAAGTCAATAACCAGAGAATCAAGCCAATCAACAATGTTGACAATGCACCTGCCAGCGGATCTCGCAATCGCAGCGTACTGATCAGCCTGCCAAACAATAAATCATTCAGAACACCGAGCAACTGCCACAACCCAATTATTAGTGCGCTCAAACCGCCCAACGACAGAAAAGAGAAAAATAAATGTTCCTGCGTTGCACGGCGTAGCTCATCTGTCTCTATGCTCGCTTGCTGAAGCCGCTGAAGATTGAAATAAAACCAGACTACCGCTATCGGCATCAAGAGAGCAAGTGCATCGCGTATCTCGGTCAAAAATTCAGAGTAACTGGCAAAGCCGCCCAGCGCCAGACGCAGCAAATGATTCAAAATTTCCCCACTAGATATCAGTGCCAGCGCCGCGCCAGCCCAACTCAGTACATACAATACCCCAAGCCGCAAAGTTGAACTGGCTTCAGCGGGAGCGACAGCACAAGCGCGTTGCACAACCGTCCAGCTCCAACCAAACAATCCCATTCCTACCAGACTAAACGCCAATCCATTCCCCAACCACTGAACCATGATTAAGGGCGGTGATTCTAATAATGATAAAACAAATTTGATCAATTCTCGAACCCCAATGATCGTCAAAACCAATGAATAAATAACCCAAATGTACCGATACAATCGCCGCACCCCAACCAGATAATTCTCTTCAGAACGATCACTCCACTCAGCACGCAAAACATGGTCAAAATAAAACCAGACCGCCAGGTTAATCACCATAGCGATCAGATTGTCCCAAACTGTTTGCCCACCGCCCAGCCAGGCAAAGGAAGGTAAAACATTGAGCAATGAGAATGCAGTGCGGTTTACCAGCGCCAGCAGATTATGTGCAACTGGAATCAGTGTTACCAGCCGGACCCCGTACAGAAATACCGCTCGCAAGCGGGCTTGTTTTTCCTCTTCATCCTGACGGGCATCACGCTGGATGGTCAGCCAGTGAATCGAGAATACTGGCAACCCCACCAGAACCGCTGACAACCCTCCTGCCAGCATATCCAGCGTTCCAAAAAGCGGCAATTGTTTTACAATTGTGCGCGCCAATGATATGGCTCCCCAAATAACCGCTTCCAGCCCAATCAGCGTAATCAAATAAAAATACAAACGACGCACTACGCGCATAGCTCGTGTCTCTTTTCAGCCTTAATAAACTGGCATTTGAGGATCGGGTACAAATTCTTGTAACTGAACCCAGTCAAAACTAAAAAACGGGTAAGGCATTCTGAGAATTTTCCACTCCCCATTTTGTTTGACCAACTCAGCGGTTGTCTTTTCTATCCAGCCTTCGTTCAAAGGCGCATTACTGTAATGATAAACGGAAATTGTCACGACAGCCTGATCATCGTTTAGAATAACTTCCCCAATTTCTAAAGCTGCCCAATCAGACACAGAAAGAATATGCGCTCGAAAAGCACTCAAAGCGGGTTTATTCGCATGGTTTGCCAGATAGCCATAGGCGCGGTCAAAATCTTTGCGGTCAAGCGCCAACACGTAATTATGTAGAATATTTGCCGGGCTATCCTCAGGTTGATAATCAAGCGCCGCCCGGCGTGCAAGAAACAGCCCAACTGCCAGACCAGCCAGCAAGAGAGCACCTGCCAGAATGGCAATTAACCAGCGATCATTTTTCAAGTAAGCCTCCCTTGAAAGACACAATAAAAAGGGATATTTACAAAATGCGCTTTAGAAAAATCAGCCGCATGACGAACCTTTACCAGTACCACGTGGACGACCTGGACGGCTGGCAATGACCAAAAACGGACCAAGGACTGGGATGAGCAATGCCACCAGTCCCCAGAGCAAATACGCTTGCCAGGATAATTCGCGACGGCGTAAATAAAAAGCTGCCAGCAGTGCCATGCCCAAAATACCCAGCAACAAGAGCAGACGGAGAATATCGGACACGTTCATGTTTATATTTTACAGTATCTGTGAAAAATTTTCCCAATGAAGACAAGATTGAAAAAGTCATTTTTTCGACATATATCTATACGAAAAACAAACCTTGCTATAGAAAGGTCAGTTTTGTTTTCAAAGTCTTTGATTAAGACGCGTTCTTTCAAAGTTATCCAAAAATTGCACAGCATTCAGTGCAGGGCGAGAATGTCCCAAACGAAGACCTAAACGAACAAGTTGCGGAGCAGTGATTGCCGTTTCTTCCAAAATGCGCGTTTGGGCGAAAAGCACTTCTGTTGATGCGTCTAATACTACCTGTCCATCCTTTAGCAGAATCACCCGTTCCATGTTTTCGGCGATAAAGTCCATATCATGCGAGATCACCAGCACAGTTCTTTCTTGCTGATGGATAAAATGAATTGCTTCTGCTAGTCGTGCTTGTTCTCCAGCATCTAAACCTGCCGTAGGCTCATCCAATACGACAATTGGCGTTTGCATAGCAAAAGCACAAGCCAATGTCACACGCTTACGACCAGAATACCCCAGGTCTCGCGGGTTGAGCTGAGCGGAAGCTTTCAATCCAAATAATTCCAGTGATTGTTCAACTGCGGTTTGCACCTGAGAGGAAGAAAAGCCGAGCATTTGAGGACCAAATGCCACCTCATCCCAAACCCGAAAGCGAAATAATTGCTCATCCGGATTTTGAAACGCATAGGCAACCCGCCGTGCCATTTGTGAAGGAGTATGCTGGCTGGTTTGCCAGTCACCAATCCAGACAATGCCGCGCTGCGGATGGAGTAGTCCATTCAAGTGGCGAGCCAAAGTGGTTTTTCCTGAACCGTTTTGTCCAATTAGTGCCACTCGCTCACCTTGCTGGATAGTCAGCGAAACACCGCGTAAAGCTTGAACGCCCTTCGGGTAATGAAAATAAATCTCTTCAACTTTGATGAGCATCGTACTACCCTAGACCCGAAGAAATCCAACAACTGCTTGTTCTAGAGTAACTGGCAATGGCATATCTTCCAGCCATAAGTTTCGTTTTTTGCCCAGATAAGCAGCTTCTGTATAACGCAACCACCCAATACCAATTTCTTTGAGTAAAGGTAAAGTCATCACTTGTGCAGGTTTGCCCTGTAATATTGCCTCCCCTTCTTTCAACACAAGCATCCGATCTGCATGACAGGCAACCCACTCCAATCGGTGTTCAGCAATGATAACCGTCTTTCCCATTTGGGTTAACTTGTGAATAATCTCAAAGATTTCCTGACTGCCTTTCGGGTCAAGCATTGCTGTGGGTTCATCCAGAATCAATACTTGTGGCTCCAAAGCAAGTACAGAAGCCAAAGCCAGACGTTGTTGCTGTCCACCTGAAAGTGCATATGGAGACCGGTCTCCCAGCTCACTCAATCCCACCCACGATAATGCCTTCTTTATACGCTCAGGCATTTGTATTGAGGGAACACCAAGATTTTCCAATCCAAAGGCAACTTCTTCATACACCGTGTATCGCATTCCGGAAAGTTGATTGGCTGGATTTTGTAATACCAACCCAACTTTACCAGCAAGTTCAGACGGTCCATACTTAAGCGTGTTCATTCCCAGCACTGTCACATTGCCATTCATCTCGCCGTGAAAAAGATGCGGGATCAGTCCAGCCAGCGCCAAACACAGCGTAGATTTTCCGGCGCCATTGGCGCCCAAAATCGCAAACAACTGCCCTGCTTCCACCTCAAAATGGATGTTCCTGAGCGCAGCTTCAGATTCACCGGGATAGATATAGCTGAAATTTTGTACCTCAATCGTTGCCATTATTAAGCCCAGACAAAACGCTTTGCAAGTAATCCGACAGCTAACGCCAGCATACCCCAGCGTAATAGACGTTGCCATGAAGAGTCTTGAAGAGCATTTAAGTAAGTCTTAGTATGCGGGGCACTGAATCCCCGTACTTCCAGCGCCAGAGCGCGCTCTTCAACATCCACCAATGCACTAAAGACCAGCGGTGCCACCAGAGGAAAGAGCGCCTTTACACGCCGGAGCAAGTTACCTTGGATCTCTAATCCTCGAGCTTGTTGAGCAGCACGGATGCTCTGAATACGTCCGCTCAGTTGAGGGATTAACAATAAAGGGCTGCCGAATAAGTATGCGAAACGGGGTGACAAACCAGCCTCTTCTAAAGCCTGAACCAAGTGGGCAGGATGAGTGCTTAATACCAGAACCAGAGACGAAAAAAGTGCTGCCGTTAGACGGAGTATGACTAATACGGCATATAATACTCCTTCCCGCCCAACCTTAAAAATTGCCAGTTGCAGAATAAAATTCTGATTTACAGGACTGAACAAACCATGAACAAAAAGAAGCATCAAAGCCAGCGGCACCAGAATCCGCAGGGTAATGCGTAATCCAATACGAGCCAGTCCTGCTGATGCCAATATTGCTAAAGCTATCAAGCCCGGCACGAGTGCAGAAAACCATTTGCCCGGCCCACCAAAGACGATAATTACCGCTGCCAGCGTAAACGTTAGTTTTGTCAAAGGATGCAGGCGGTGAAGTCTGGAGCAGCCGGGCAGAAATATACCAAAATGTGAGACCACAAACGCAAATTAACCTGTGACCGCACTTGCACGAGAAAAACGCGCCGTAAACCGCTTGGGAAGACCTTTGACAATCGCCCAGGCAAGTAGAGCGGTTGCAACTTTGTCAATCAGATTGTTGGTAATCACCGTAATTAGCACTGCGCTGAACAGATCTCGTCCGGTAGCAAGCAAATAAGCGACCAGGAAATCCGCGCCACTACCGGTTATACCGCCAAACATGTACACGCGAACAGGAATTGCAATGATGGACAACGCCACCGTAATAATTGCACCGCTGATAATCGCTTGCCACCATTGCCTGAACAATCTCGCTTTAGCGCATAGTCCGGCTACCAACCCGATGACCAAAGCTACTGGCGCAAAAGCCGCCGCCACCGGATCGCTAATCAATCCCCATATCAGATTGGTTAACAAACCAGTCAGTGCACCTGCCCAAGGGCCCGCCAATAGCGCAACTAGAACCGTACCGATAGAGTCCAGAAAGATCGGCAATTTAAGCAGTGAGACAACCTGACCTAAAACGATATTGAGCACAATGGCAACCGCCATAAGCGCCAGTGTAAGGGTGGAAAAATCTTTCTTCAGTTGAGCTTTGAGAGACATGACCAAACCTCCTCTTTTGGTTTAAGTAAGTTGAATATCCAGCTCCGGATAACCGGTTTCAGGATCAAACGAACGCAAGAAACGCTTCCCATCCAGATTGGCAATAACAATCTCGGCAGTCGTATAAATCTCACAACCATCCATCAGATGCGCACCATAAGTCTGTCCCTGTTCATTTGCGATAGCAATGTGGTAATGTGAACCATGCAGAGAAAATACTCCTGTCAATGAGACAATCTCAAATTTCCCGTGCATTGTCACTGCCTGTTCCTGATTAGCAAAGCGCAATACCGCTTTACGCAAACTCCCCACACAGGTCATCACACAGGCGGCTTCCAATCGGTTCTGTTGCGCAAATTCATCTAACGACAACTTTAAGTCTTCGCCAGGACGCAGACGTAATGCATACACTTTCATTACATTACCCCCAAAGATAGCTGTTGAATTTTATAATTCTTAAGGACCGCTCTGTCTTTGCTGGATCACAGCCAAACACAGGAAACACTATAAAAGTCGAGAATATCACTTTCAACCTCCTGTCATCCTTGCTCTGATCTGAGCCAATAATCAATAAAAATATCGCCGCTGCAACACGTCAGCGGCGAAACAGGAGGCAACAGGTAACAACCACTCAATACAAAAGCGTTACCACGCCACGCCAAAACGTGCGCAGCCCAACCACCGGACGCAAGCCTGCGCCCAATGATATTGTTCAGATGTAGCGATAGTTTTTATCCATCATGGCACTCTAAAGATTAAAATCAGATAAAGACGATAAAATTATATCACACTTTACCCAATTTATACCCAACCAAATAAGACTCAATCGTTTTCGTTTTATTGACACCCCCCTTAAACGCGATATAATAATCGTTACTGGCCCATTAGCTCAAGTGGTAGAGCAGCTGACTCTTAATCAGCGTGTTGCAGGTTCGAGTCCTGCATGGGTCACTGGAAATTGCTTTTTGCAGCGAGCAATTTGTTGGGTAATGTTTTGAGGGCGGAATTTGATCATGGCTGCACTACCCAATTTCCACTTCCCTCGCTGGACTAATCGCTCGCGAAACACCGTCAAAGTCGAGTGGTCGGGGACTCGCTTATCTACTGCCAAGCCCACAAAGTATTTCGCAGGCAGGTTCTCGTTTAGGTAGTTTTCCACCTGCCACTCGCTCAGATTGTGCAAGTATGCCAGCAGCTCCATCTTCAACAGCATCGTTGGGCCAAACGGTGGTCGGCCCACTATCCCTTTTCCCTCATACAGCCCAATCAACTTGCCGGTATAGTGTTCCCAGGCAATCACTTGATTCAGTTTGCGCAGAAAATGGTCGGCTGGTATGACCTGATCATAGATATAGCCGCCAAAGAATGACTCTTTGCCGGTTTCAATACAGCGCGGCTGTTCCATTTCGCTCTTCTCTTCGATCAATATGACTGGATTGTATTAAACTCTTTTCTCTCGATCAAGACTTACTTGTTTTTCAACACTCTCCAGTACCCGTCCCGGGCTTCACCCAAAAGCCCTCCTCGTTTACTGCTGCCAGCACGACAGCAATCTTCCCTTGCCGGCGGGCGCCTCTTTGGCACTTTCCAGCTCGGCGTCACTGGCCTGTCCAGCAAGCCGCGCAGCACCAGATACCGCACCCCCGGCTCACTCTCCTCCAGCAGCAAGGGCAGCGGGTGGGCATTCAGTTAGGTTCTCCAATTCATGCGAACCTCCAAGCGGTGTGATACCTCCTCCGACGGACATCATAGCGCGAACATAGGAATGGGATGCAAAGCATATTGTCCGAAAAATTGTTTACATTTCACCTGACAGTTGATTTTCCCCAAAAACGATATATGATTATAAAATCCATTCATACGGAATTGCGGTTATTTCATAGTATTGAACCCGCAGCAGAGGCGGGCGAAGACGGGACGGACACCTCCGGCTATTTCCTGGCTGACCCTATGGCCGGCCTGGAGGGCCTGCAGAACTACACGGCCTCCCTGGTCATCACCTTCAGCGGGACGCAGGATGACCAGCCGCTTGCTTTCTCGGATTCCTACCGTCAGGAGGTGAACCAGCAGAGCGGCACCCGTTTCACATGGTCTTCGGTTACCGGGATGGATGGTGCGGCGGCGGAAACGGTCACCGGCAAGGTGGGTGGAGCCTACTATACCCGCCTTCAAGGCGGAAAATGCAACGTTTCGTGGGTCCGCAGGGCGGAAGGCGTGGAACCGTTGTGCGGGGATTGGCGCAGTATCGGGGAGTGGTTGAGCCGTTGATCGGGTTCCTCTTGGACCAGGGAATTGGAATCTACCAGATGCCTTGCCCTGAATCGACTTGCCTGGGTAATATGCGCTGGGGTTATGTAAAAGATCAATACGACAACCCGATGTTCCGCAAGCATTGCGAAAGGCTGACTGAGGTGGTCATGGACCAAATACAGGATTACCAGCGCTGCGGTTATCACGTGTTGGGTTTTGTGATGGTGGATGGCAGTCCGGTGTGCGGACTGCATTATACTCCGCGACCTATAGGTGACACATTGTGGGGTGGGATGGTGTGGTATTCTCCTGAATCCCATCATGTTCTGGAAAGTGGTGTATTCAGTGAGATTTTGCAGCAAATGTTAAAGGAACGCGGAATTGAGATCCCGTTCATCGCTTATCCTGAATTGGAGGAATTTGGCCGCCTAGAAGATACCCTGGCGACCATCAAAAGCTGGATTTCCTGAGATTTCCTTCTTTATTGATCAACTATTAATACTTTCGTCCCGTGGATTTTGCGCTATTTAAGTTTGACCAGGGGCTAGTTGGTGTCTTTCAGCGGGAAAAATTCCACTTCTGGGCGAAAGGGATTTCGAAAGCAAGCTGCAGGAACTCAATTACATCTGACTGGGTGACATTGGTTGCATTTTTGATTTCTTTTTCCATCCACGGCGGCTGGGATAATCCAGCTTTAACAGGCTTTCCTTGTCAATGTCCACCTTGCGGATGACATTGATTACCAGCCTGCCAACCGGCCCCGGGTTACACATGGCTCCGACCACGAGCTTCCAGACAGTAGCGGTATCGATGATGTTGTCCAGTTTTTTCGGGGATTCGGCGTCAATATCGCCGTCCCACACTGCGCCAAGTTCTCGGCCAAAGGATTGCTTCTGATCGCTGCGGACAAACGCATAAACCTGGACTTAGGAGAACGCTGACTATCATTTTATGCACCAGGCGCGCTGAGGCACCCAACCTGGTCAATCCCAGCTTTCGCCTATCTTGCAGATTAACCAGGTGGATGGAACTGTAGCCAGTCGAGCTGGCGCATAACAGAAGAGTAGCCTCCTCGTCTATAAATACGGTGGGAATCGAGCAGGCGTATTCCTCGAGTCTCATTATCTTGGAGGCTACTCTCAACAATTTTGAGGCACTTTCATTAGTTGCGAGATCCGACATTTGCTGTTCAGCAACTTGGAGTTCTTTCCGCAGTTTGCGTGTCGCACAAATTTTCTTGTGCAACGTCATAGGCTCAAAAAAGTATTTTCGGGGGTGACAGGATAACGCTGTCCATGGTGCAGTTCGCTTACGGCGATGAGCCTGGTGAATGGAAGAACGATTACCGCAAGCTGGGATTTTGAACGGCGTTGGCGGTCAGAGGATATCGCCAACGATTTCCAGGACGACCTCAGTTGGTAAGACAGAATTTCTTGTAACGATAAACCGTGCATTTTCTTCATTGCCACATTGAGCAGCGATGCCAAACAACGGGCTACATTTTCCCAACAAATTGATGGGTTCAATCATACTGAAGTTCCCCCGATTTTACATTCCCATCAATAAAAGACACTTCTGAGAGTGCCTTTGTGGAAAAAGGGTTGCATAATTCGGAATTTGTACCCGTACTCTCGATTCAACCTATTTTGGGGCAGGGTGTGATTCATGGTTTGTTATTCCCGTTTCTTTTTCTCCCAACATTGCGAGGCGACTGCCTCTAACTGCCGCAACTGACTGGCAGTGATGTTTGCCCCATCTGCTTCGATGACTGTATAAGGCTTGTCGCTGATGACAGCTACATCATGGGTGACGGCTGTGGCATTGCTCGCCGGTAAGCAATTGAACGCCCCGACATTTACAAACCCGTCGAACACGCCCTCCTCAAACGAAATCAAATAACGACCAGCTGTACACGGCGCCTCTGTCCAGCCATTGATGGAAACCCGTTGATGGCCAATCTGAAGTACCTTACCATAGTTGATATCCGGCGCGAATGTCAGGCCACAATCTTTCATCAGCCGTCGCCAGTGATGGTCAAGGAGCTCAATTGCCTTCACGTGCAGTCTGGCTCGCACTGCACGGAAACGTGGTTGGTTGGTAGGGTTATGCAACAGACCGACTAGAAGTGTCCAAAGTGCAAAATGCTGAGCGAGCGTCAGGTATCCCATGGCAAATCCGCGCCGCACAATCGGTTCTGTTTCGTAAAAGCATAGGAATTCGCCGATATCCCCTGTCTTCGTCAAGATACCTCGTTGCTCGAAAAATGACCGCACGAGCTTATCCACGAAGATGCGGTTAATACCGCTGAACAGCAGAACTTTGGGGTGATCTTTAACGGTGCTTGTGAGTGGAATCTGCTTCAATGCGCGAGTCACCCGTCTGAGTTCAATTTCCAGTGCAGGCAAGCCACGCGCCGCGGCGTTGACTAGTCTATTTTCAAGTGCATCCAGCTCAGAAAGCGCCTGAGCAGGGTTCTGCGCTAGACAACTGAGTGAAGAGCGGACTTCGCACATCAAGTCTCCCAATACGCCAGCCGTAGCCGCAGAGATTGCTACCATTTCGCCACCACCCAAATAGTTATTATCCATTCTGGGCCAGACGGTAAAGGCATTCGACGCGCCCAATCGGCGAAAGATGACTTCCGCCGCGTCAAACCAGTTGCCAATCTGACATGGACCTTCCTGTTCAAGGAAATGAAAGAGTGTCACTTCATCAGGAAGGCGATTTTCGAGGTAGAGCACAATCTTGCCAAGCATTGCCAAAAATGGCAGGCACTCACGCCCGGAACAGACTTTGCGAGCTGCTTGGAGAACACTTTCGTCCATGTATGGAGTAGTGACGCAGCGCCAGCCCATCCGGCTGTAAAGTGAAGCAAACAGTCTTGAGGTGATCAGCGGAGTATCCGCCAGAAGCACATGCTTGACGCGCGGGTCATCAAAGCCAAGGGCTTCGCCTTGGTTTGTAATAATTTTGGGATGCTTGCCCGAGTAGTCAATCCGGCCATAGAACTGGCGGGCTGGCAGAGTTTTGGTTATCTCCTCAGCCATCTGCCGGCGTTCTTCGATGATATCCATAAAGGCTCCGATGCGAGTATCAATGCCGGCGTCTGCGGTGTGAGAATCGATTTCGAGGAAGCAAAATGGCTGACCTCCCAGCTCCTGCCGTGCATGGTGGTAGAACATTGCATCTGGATTGCAGGAAAAGCAGGACAGGAAGCAGATGTAAGTATCTTCCCGCTCCCGCGCATATTGGATTGCAGAAGCAGCCACCTGTGTAAAATGCCACACGTTGCGTTCAACTGGTGGGGGATTAAGCGGAAGCAAATCGGCAGGGATGACATGGAAACCACGGCTGGCGATCTTTCGCGGCACAGACAGATTCACCACGCTATTATAGGCGGCGTATGGCCGGCCGACCATAATGACAACTGGGCCCTGCAACATATTGAGCATAGCCTGTCCTTCGGTGTGGTATGCCTGCTCAAAACTGGTCTGATAGTCCAGTGCTGATTGGAAGGCGCGATTCGCCGTTTCTTTCGAAATACCCAAACGTTCTGCCATGCTGACAATTTTTTGCCGGCTGGCGTTCAGGAGGTGGGCGGAAAAGCCAATCTCGGGGGTATAAATCTTCACTTTCTGGTCCGAGAAAAAGGTTTGAATCACCCCGCCGCTATCTTGACTGAACGAGCAAGAATAGGCGTGCACATGCTGCCTGGCAATTGCAAATTCTCGCACCTGTGGTAGGAAAACCCAATCTACACCCTGCTGCATCAAGTCATCCACTGCGGCATGCAGCAATTCCGCCGGGTAACAGAAGGCGGAGTGTGTATTTTTGCGCCCTCGACCAGGGCGCGAAAGGACAACCTCGTAGCCCAATTCGGTCAGAAGCTTGTTATAGAAAGGGAATAGCTCGAAGGTTGTAAGTGCAAGCGGAAGGCCTGCTCTTCCGCGCGGATGTTCAGGATTGGGGGCTGCAAATTTTTCAAACATCAGTTTTGTGCGTAGCTCAACCAGATTTTTACCTTCCGAATATTGCAGGATTTTCGGTCGGCGTTGCATCTCCCAACGTGAGCACAGACCTCCAAAAGGATAGGTGTTCTGGCCGATCATAATCCGTTGGATTTCGCAGTGATTTGCACACGAGCTACAGCGGAAAGTCCCCCTCAAATCCATCGGCTGACGTTCTACCTGATCAAGCAAGAGGTGCTGCTCGGCAATTTTCCCTTCCATAATCAAATCACGAGCCATCAATGCTGCCCCAAAACAGCCCATCAGTTCTGGTTGGCTGGGGACAATGATCTTTCGTCCACTCAATAAAGCCATTGCGGGTGCAACTGCCAGGTTAAGCGCAACGCCACCCTGAAGCAAGACTGTGCTGCCAATTTGGCGCGCGCCTACGACCCGCGAAAGGTAATTTTTTGCGATGGAGTACACCAGCCCGGCAAGAATGTTCTTTGGATCTTCTCCGCTCTGAAGTGCCGTGCGAATCTCGGAGTTGATGAAAGCTGCGCAGCGTTCTCCAAACGCGAGAGGGGCATCCGCCTGCAGCGCGGAATGGCCAATTTGGTCTACCGGGCATTTCAAGTCAGATGAGGCTGCTTCTTCCAAAAAGCTGCCAGTCCCGGCCGAACAACCATCATTCATGGCATAATCCACCGGAATACCATCTAGGAGGGAAATGAACTTGGCATCCTGCCCGCCAATTTCAAAAATCGTGTCCACGTCTGGGTGTGCTTCGCTTGCCGCCCGCGCATGTGCGAGGATTTCATTAAAGCTTAAGCAATTACCCATTGCAACCGAAACCAGTTCGCGGCCGGAGCCGGTAACTGCTACCTGAGCAATTTCTAATGAGTATCCATGCATCTGTCCTTTGATCCGATCAAGGCAATTTCCAGCCGCCGTGACCGGGTTGCCATGCGTGCGTAAATAACAGCATGCCACAGCCCTACCACTTTCCATCTCAATCAGCGCTGCTTTGGTAGTGGTTGATCCTGCATCTATGCCAAGCAGGACTTTCATCCCATCATATGGAATTGGTGGCAGTTGTGTTTCGATGCGGGTTACCTGCTCAATCCCTTCTGACAGAGGCGGAAGAATCTTGAATTGCTGGTGCTGACCGGTTACCAGAAACTCATTCAAGGGTTTGGCGAGCCGTCCATTAGCGCGCGCAACTACCGCTGCCCCCAGTGCTTCCAAATACGGGCTTTCCGGTAGCGTTTCAATCTTGCTGGCAGGGAGCAGTCTGCGCAATTCCGTAAGGAACACCTCGTTCTGTGCCATCCCACCGCTTACCAAAATGTGGTTCTTAGACCAGGCAGTGGCCTCGATTAGGGTGTAGATTTTGGCTGCAAGGTCAGTGCACAGGGTGTAAGCAATGTCTGCTGGAGAGCATTCCCCCTTATTTAATTTGTGTGTAGCATCCGACTTGATATGCACCGAGCAGCGCGAAGCCAGATGAATATGTTTGCCATTTCGGGCAAGATCGAGTCCTTGTTCCAGACTCAACCCCATGCGTCCAAACTGTTGGAGAATAAATTCACCACTTCCTGCGGCACAACGGTTGCTGGAAGTCATGTTGCGAACTTTCTGGTTGCGAATGCAATAGACCACGAAACTCTCACCCCCAAGTGAGAGAACAATATCGGGTGAAATTTGCAGTTCTTGTAAGGCTTTCTCAATACTGACCGGTTCTGGCAAATACGGTAAATTCAGAATGCTCGTTGCCAGCGGGCCTGTGATCATTGCACCTTGTGGATGTTCGGCAAACCCTCTTCTTCCTCAATCATGGCGCGGATAACACTGCGAGGGTCGCCACCATGTCTCTGTAGATGAACTGAGACTACCCTGTTTTCATCCACACGCACCCTTCGAACTGTCACCGCCCCAATATTCCATCCTTCCCAAATCATGGAGTCCTCCCTTTCTTATTGCCGCCAGCAATCTGCCGGCGTAAAATGGTTGATAATAGTTCTACCTAAACATTACACCGGGCAGTGCGGGCATATAAGAAGCCTGTGTTGGAGAAGAATGCAGGGAAAAAGGCCTATGGCGGTGTGGGACTGTTGACCCATACGGTTCCTTCTGGCGGGTGCTATACTATAAGGAGAGTAATCTGGAGGTTCTTTTGAAAGCTTCTCCTCTCAGGGTTTCTTTTGTGGGTTTCCTCAAGGATTTCATCAAGCACCCAGGCAGGGGTATCACGCTAACAATTGTTGTTATGGTTTCCATCTGGAGTATAGCGTGGATTTCTATTGCCGTTCAGGTGGGCAAACCCTTCCCTGGATTTTTTTACAACCCCATGCGCGTTTTTTCCAGTTTCACGCCACTGGAGTTCACTGGCTGGCAAGCCGGCCTTCGCCCGTGGGATGTTATCGTAGCGGTCAATGGTCAGCACTGGAGAGAAATGTCCCGTCTCGTAAAAGAGGCGGGGATTGGGAACACCTTGATCTATACTATTGAGCGTGACGGACAACGTCTGGACATCCCCGTTCAGACAATGCTATTCACCAAGGAAATTCTTTTCCGCTTTTTACCCGGCTACTTTGTTTCATCGCTGGTATTCCTCCTCATCGGGATTTTCGTCTATCTGAAAAACCCATCAGCCGCAATAAACCGCTATCTGCTGGCCTATCTCTTAATCTGGTCAATTGGCGGGGCCATTATCTGGGAGTGTTTTCTGAGCCAAAACAAGTGGATGGGATACCTGTTGATACCATACGCTATAGCGGCCCCAGTAGCAGGCTGGATTTTCTTTTGGAGCTTCCCTGCTGACCGCGCGCGTGTCAGTTTTTTAAAACGCTGGTCGGTGATCAAGATATTCGTGTTTCTAGGGGTGGGAATAATCCTGTGGATGTTGACACTTCAGGTACTGGCAAACCTGTTTGATCATCCTTTCCTGTGGAAGGCTTTAACTTTCCTGATGAGCTGGCCCTACTATGTGGTTTTTGGACTGTGCTCGTTTGTAATAAAAGGCACCCCACTAATCGTGATCATTGCAAGAAAGGGTAATCGCCTGCTGCGGTCTCAGGCAACAGTGATGTTGGCGGGTCTGATGACAGGTTTAACAGCCTGGCATCTGTTCCTGTGGGCTCCCGCTGCAATTCACCTTCGCCCAGTTGTCTCTACGCAGCTTGCGGGGTTGATTCCGGCTGTATATCCACTATCGATTGGATATGCTATCCTGCGCTACCAGTTGCTCAACATTCGTGTGGTCATGCGCAAAGGTTTAGTCTATTCACTGCTGACCACTGTACTCACTGCGGCCTTTGTTTTGATGGCGCTCTTAGTTGGATTCCTGTTCCATCTATTCGTCGGCCGGCAATCTCTGCTGGCTATGGTGATACCAGCCCTGTCGTTGGCCTTTTTCTTCCACCCCATTCGTCAGCGGATTCAGGCACTTGTGGACAAGGCCTTCTTCCGCCGCGAGTACGAAGTCTATCAGACGCTCACTCGTTTCAGCCAGGGACTTACCATGTTACGCCGGCATTCCGAGGTGATCCGCCTTGTGAAAAAGACGATCACCGAAACACTGGGTGCAAGGGATACCATTCTTTGGTTGCCAAAAAACGGTGATTTCGAGCCAGCAGATGAAAACCGAGGGCCTTCGGTCATGCTTCTGTCGTCAGGGGAATTGGTCTACCACTTATCCAAAGCGCGCAGTTTGTTTTCCCCTTATCCTGATGAAGAAGGCTCGGCTTCCGACGAGCTGCGCCGGATTGGGGCAGAGCTTGCCGTGCCGCTCTTTTTTGGCGAGAAACTCGTTGGAATTCTGACACTTGCAAGCCGGCAGTCGGGCGAGCCATTTAGCCAGGAAGATAAAGACCTACTGTCTATGCTGGCACACAGCACCGCCCTTGCTCTTGAGAATGCCCGCCTGTACGAGGAACATATTGACCTCCTACACCAGCAATTTCTCCAGAATGTCGAAATTCAAGAAGAAGAACGGTGCAGGATTGTCCGTGAGTTACACGACGGGGTGGCTCCATCGCTGGCTAGCTTGAATATCCGCCTGCAAACAATGCGTAAACAGTTGGAGCGCGAGAGACACCCGGCAGTGGGTGAAGTAGAAGAGCTGGCCCAACAGGTGCAGGCTAACATTCAGGATATTCGTCGGTTGATTTACGATCTACGCCCAACTGCTCTGGATGAGATTGGACTGGTACCAGCACTTCAGGAATATACCGCCCATTTTCAGAGAGATCAAGGAATTGCTGTCCAGCTGATCTGTCCAGAAGATTTAGTCTGTCCTTCACCTGCAACAGAAATCACCTTATTCCGCGTTATTCAGGAAGCGCTGGCAAACATTGCCAAGCATGCTCATGCAAACGAGGTTATCATTTCGCTGGAGCGAACACGTGCTGGAATCTCGCTGATTGTTCAAGACAACGGGCAAGGTTTCAATCTGCAGGCGCCGATTTCTGGAAATCATATTGGGTTGTGGAGCATGCAAAGACGGGTCGAGAATCTTGGGGGGGTGCCTGAGGTTGCAGAGTGTGCTAGGCTATGGAACGCAGGTCAGCGTCCAGATTCCGCTGGAAGAAACAGGTCAGGAGGGCATTCCAAATGGAGAAAATCAGTGTCTTGATCGTTGATGATCATACACTCTTTCGCCGAGGAGTCCGTAAAATGCTCGAAGCGGAAGAAGATATGCAGGTTGTGGGTGAAGCTTCAACCGGACGCGAAGCGCTGCAAATTACCCGAGAACAAATGCCCGATGTGGTGTTGATGGACATTCAAATGCCTGATATGGATGGAATTGAAGCGACTCGCATCATGCATAGCGAAATGCCGCATGTGGGTATTGTTTTTGTTACCATGTATGAGAACGATGAGTATGTATTTCGGGGTATTCAGGCAGGTGGGCGAGGTTATATTCTTAAAGACGCTGATCCAGAGACGATGCTACGTGCCATCCGGGCTGTGTCCAACGGCGAATCGCTGCTGGGACCGACCATTGCACTCAAGGTCATGCACCGGTTTGCAGGAATAGAAAAGACACCATCCAGTGTAGTAGCTCAACTCACACCAAGGGAAACGGAAGTGCTAAAGTTGATCGCGGAGGGGATGAGTAATAAAGAAATCGCTGCACGCCTACTCATCAGCGAGAAGACGGTCAAGAACCACATCAATAATATTCGCTCGAAGTTGCACTTGTATGATCGAACTCAGGCAACGATTTATGCTATTCGAACGGGTATCGTGAAAATTTAGCGTAAGTTTTGTGCAATCAGGGGCCCAATCGCAAAAAACTATCGGTAATTTATGCCGTGAAAGCAAAAGCCTGCATTGATGCAAGATTGGTTTGCAATGCCTGCATGCGGCCTGTTATTATACGGAATTGCGATCCGGGCTACGATTACTCCCTTGTCCCGACCTTATCCCTCGGGCTAAGAGCAGTGTCGAAAACCCAAGCACTAACAGGTATCGAGGGGCGATTGTGTCACGATGCCCCTCTCGAAACGGACCGCGCACAACGAAATCCAAGACGAGGGTCCTGGCTCCCATGGGAAGAGTTACGCGCCAGACACCGGCTCATGCTTTGTATCCAAGTTGCTGTTCCAACCGGATCGTGCCACGGGCTACCACGCAGACTGTGATTCCAGGATGGTCCTAAGCCGCGCGGATTGCGCGTTGGCATGTTCGAATAGTCACTCCAATTATACCAATCGGATACCCATTCCGAGGCGTTGCCGACCAAGTCCATGACACCATAGGAGCTTTCGCCATCAGGGTATGATCCAACTGTCCGTAGCCATGGCTTCCCAAGTCCTGTGGGAGTTGTCTGCAAGAACTGCCAGGCAACATCCCAAGCTATTTCAGACCCAACCCGAGTCGCCAGTGACAAGGTGGGGGCAGAGACATCAACGTTGGCTCGTTGCAGATCCCACGCGTTGCCCCAAGGGTAGATACGTCCATCGGTGCCATGGCATGCTTTCTCCCATTCCGCCTCGGTTGGCAGCCGCTTCCCTGTCCAATGGCAGTAGGCATCGGCATTGTCCCAACTCACTCCGACCACAGGATAGTCAGCCTGCTCAGGAGGATATTTGTCTCCTGCCCAGTAAAATGGTGCCCTCCGCTCCGTGGCCTACAGAAAACGCCAATACTGCACATTCGTGACTTCATAGCGATCGATCTCGAATGCATCCAGATAAACCAACCGCTGCGGACGCTCGTCATCACGGCCAGTGTCACTGCCCATTAGGAACTCGCCAGCCGCTATATAGTCAACACTGTGGTCCAGTACCTCAACCAGGCTTGGATCATCGCGAGCAGCAAGCTGACGCAGCAATTCTGGTTTACTGCCGAGGAGCCTTGGCCCGCACTGCTTGGTCTAAATTGGCCTACCGGCGATTTAGACCATAAGCAACTCAACCACCAGGATTATAGTCCACAACCCCCTTTTTCTTGTGCTCATGGACTCCGGCTCGCCAGAATTCTACATTGGTGGACCCGCAAGCAATTCCGTATAACGGCACGAGATTCAGCCGCCGCGAAGCGAGCGCAGCGAACGAAGCGGTCAGCTGGAAGCGCGTGGTACGACCCGTTCGCTCGAAATTGTCCCGCCAAATGGTACAAGGGATGAGCGGCAAGGTCAAGGGAGTGGCTAAAAATTGGGCTATATTGAGGTATGAACGAATGGCCAAAATGTCTTCGCACAGAATATCAAAACTGCGATGGAAAGACGGGGAATGGCAGCCAACGCTATCGCTGCATGTTCTGTTCAATCAAGTACATGACAGACCCCAAACCCTGGGCTTATCCCGAAGAGGTGCGCCAGAAAGCCATCCAACTGTACATGGGTAGGATGAACTTGCGGCGTATCGCCCGCCATCTTGGGGTACATCATCGCACGGTCTCCCTGTGGATACAAGCACACGCAGACCAACTGCCCGACCCGCCCGTCCCCAGCCAAGTCAAAGAAGCGGAGATGGACGAGCTGTTCACCTTCATTGGGGAGAAAAAAACCCAATCTACGTTATCACCATCGTAGACCGCTTGACCCGCTGCTATCTGGGCTTCAAAGTGGTCTGGCAGCGAACCCAAGAAGTGATCCAAGAGATGGTGGATGAAGCACCCAAAGCCAAGCGCTGCTGAAGCGGCGCCTTGGATGCCCACGGTGGCTTGTGGTATCACGGGGGCATCTATGAAGTTTCCCAAGGCAAAACGGACACCTATTTGGTCGAAGGGGATAACGCCGAGTTGCGCCATTATTTGGCGCGACTGGCGCGTTGCTCTCGTTGCTTTTCTCGCTGCCCGGAAGTCTTGAAAGCTGCTCTCAAGCTTTTCATGTACGGCTTCAATCGGCGCCAGTTGCACAAGCAGCGTTTTCCGAATTACCCAGCGCATGTCTTTCAGTTTGTCTAACCCAGTGTTTAGCCACTCCCAAAAAACCTCTTGACTTTCGTGCTGGCATATGCTATTATTATTCTAGAAAGTGAAAATATTTTTATTACTGAAAGAATTTTCATTTTATTCCCAAAATTAAAATAAAACCATGTCTCGATTGACACCTGCAGAGGAAATGCGCTTGCTGACGAAAGTCAGTAAGCTTTACTATGAAGAGAACCTGACACAAGACGAAATTGTGGCTCGGCTCCATCTTTCCCGTTCAAAAGTTTCTCGTTTGCTCCAGCAGGCGAGGGATGTGGGAATTATCAAGATTACTGTGCTTTCTCCACCTGGGTTGTATCCAGATTTGGAAAGTGAGTTGGAAACTCGCTATCACCTCCAAGAGGCGATAGTCATCGAGACGCGCGAGCCTGAGTCGCAACAGGTAGTTGCGCGAGAGCTAGGCGTTGCTGCTGCACATTATTTACTGCGTACACTTGAGGATCACGATGTTATCGGTATTTCGTGGGGAACAACTTTGAATCATATGGTGGCTGCTTTGCAGCCGCGTCGGGTTCCAGATGCGCATGTAGTGCAAATCATTGGAGGGTTGGGAAAACCCGAAGCTGAAGTCCATGCGACAGATCTCTGTCGTCGTCTTGCGCAACTTCTCCAGTGCAAATTAACTCTGCTTCCCGCACCCGGAATTGTGGATCATGAGCAGGTAAAAAGTGCAATCCTTTCCGACAGCCATGTGCACCGTGCGTTTGAGTTATTTTCACAAATCACCGTCGCTTATGTGGGTATCGGTGCACCAACTCCTGATTCGGTGCTGATCCGGGATGGTACTATTCTAACTTGGCAAGAAGTTAATGATCTTATCAGTAAAGGCGCGGTTGGGGATATTGCCTTGCGATTTTTCGATGAAGATGGGCAGCCCATTGCATCGGAAGTTGATCAGCGTGTTATTGGCATTTCACTTGAGCAGTTACGACACGTTCGGCGTGTCGTAGGTGTTGCCGGTGGTCCTCAGAAAGTGGCTGTATTGCGCGGTGCGTTACGCGGTAGACTAATCAACGTCCTGATTACCGACCATGTGACTGCCGTCCGATTATTGGAAAAAGAACCGCAGGCTACTTCAGCCGTCATAGGAGAGACAAATGTTGTCCCGTGAAGAGATTTTGCTTCAGGCGCGCACAGTGATACAGCAAGAGGGTGAGGCGGTTATCTCACTGGCTGATCAGTTCGGTGATTCATTTGTGCGGGCAGTAGAGAAAATACTTGCCTGTTCTGGGCATGTGCTGGTAGCTGGTGCAGGCACTTCCCACGCAGTAGCTTATCGCTTGGCACATTTGCTTTCCTGTTGCGGTACACCAGCGCTGTTTATCCATCCAGGGGATGCTCAACATGGCGGCGCAGGCGCCGTGACTGCGCAGGATGTTTTAATCGCCATTTCAAAAGGGGGGGAGACTGTGGAAGTGAATCATCTGGCGCGGATTTCCAAAGAACGCGGGGCTACCCTGATTGCTCTCACAGAGAAATCAGATTCAACACTGGCGCAGATGAGTGATGTTGTTGTTCAGGTACAACCTCCTGCGGATATTGACCCTTATGGAATGATTGCAACGGGAAGTTCACTCATCAATTCCGCTTGGGGAGATGCTTTATGTGTGGTCTTACTGAAATTACGCGGCTACACCCGTGAACAGTTTGGTCAAACGCATCCCGGAGGGGCAGTTGGAAAGAAGCTGGCAGGTGAGGCTTAATTTTTTTTATTCTAAAGGTAGCAGATTATGAAAGCAGCATTTTTGGTTGGCGCAGGGCGATTTGAGATACGGGAAATCCCGCAATTGTTTGCGCCAGAGGACGGATTGGTGCTTGAGGTTCGCGCCTGTGGCGTTTGTGGGTCAGACCTGCGCCGTTGGCGCGAAGGACCTTTGCCGGGCTCTGGCGATGTGATCGCCGGGCATGAGATTGCCGGAATTGTCCTTACGGTTGGTAGTCGGGTAAAGGACTATAAACCCGGCGACAGACTGGCAGTCGCTCCAGACGTTCATTGTGGAAGGTGTTATTTTTGTGAGCGGGGGCTTTATAACCTTTGTAATGACATGCACTTGATTGGCATATCGCCGGGGTATCCGGGTGGTTTTGCCGAGCAGATGGTTTTGACTGCTGAAATTCTCAATCTTGGGATTGTTCATCGTATTCCTGCTGAACTAAGTTTTCGGGAAGCTGCATTTGCAGAACCGCTCAGCTCGGTGTTGGCAGCGCATGCAAAAGCTAACACTGATCTTGAGGATACCGTGTTGATCATGGGTGCCGGGCCGATAGGTTGTTTACATATCGTTGTTGCAAAAGCACGGGGCGCGCGGGTCATTCTTTCTGAGCCTCATGAGACCCGACGTGAATGGGCAAAAATGTTTGGTCCCGATCAGGTTTTAAATCCGCTTCAGGAAGATGTTGTCAGTCAGGTGCGCCGCTTCACTGGAAACCTGGGCGCAGATATTGTGATTTGTGCCAACCCGATTGCTGAGACGCAAAAACAAGCGGTTGAAGCAGTGCGGAAGGGTGGGCGGGTTATTCTCTTTGGCGGTTTACCAAAAGCCAACCCAATGACCACCTTGAATGCGAATCTCATCCATTACGGCGAAATCAACGTCGTAGGCGCTTTCTCGTATCACCCTTCTTATCATCAACAGGCTTTGGAGGTCATTCGTCGCGGGCTGGTACCTGTGGAACAGTTGATCACTCACACATTTCCGCTTGAACAAATCAATGAGGCTTTTTCTATGGCTTCTCAAGGAGAGGCGCTAAAGGTCATGATCGAAAATCAACTTCCGCGAGAGGAAAATTTATGATTGGACTTTACAAAGATTTGGAGCAGCGTGCTTTGCAGAACAAACCTGTCCGTATTGGGTTGGTGGGGGCAGGTCAGATGGGAACAGATGTCGTTGCACAAGTAACCATGATGAAAGGCATCGAGGTTGTGATTGTGGCTGATATTGACCTCAACCGCGCCCGCGAGTCTTATCGGATTGGTCGTGCTCATGGTGAGGTGGTTGAAGCCGGGACGCCGGAAGCTGCTGATGCCGCCGTTCATGCCGGAAAACGAGTGGTTACGCAGGACTACCGCGTTGTTGCCGATATGAGCAATATTGATGTGATGCTGGAAGCAACTGGTGTGCCGGAGGTCGGGGCGCGTGCGGCTTTGCGGGCAGCCCGGCATGGACACGACCTTGCGATGATGAATGTTGAGACTGATATTACTGTAGGACCAATTCTCAACTGGTATGCCCGAAAAAAGGGTGTATTGTATGCTTTAGCCGCTGGTGATGAGCCGGCAGCCTGTAAGGAATTGTATGACTTTGCTCATGCGCTGGGGTTCACAATTGTTGCTGCGGGTAAAGGAAAGAACAATCCGCTGGATCGGTATTCTTCCCCGGTTGATCCGGCTATTATTCAGGAAGCTGCCCGGCGCGGGTTAAACCCGAATATGCTGGTGGAGTTCATTGATGGCAGCAAAACAATGATCGAGATGGCTGCCGTTTCCAATGCAACCGGTCTTGTGCCAGATGTGCGAGGCATGCATGGACCACAAGCTACGCGTGACACACTCAGTCAGGTATTTACGCTGGTTGAAGACGGTGGGGTGTTGAACAAGATGGGGGTGGTAGATTATGGGGTTGGACATATTGCTCCTGGTGTGTTCGTCATTGTTCGCACCGATCATCCCCGCTTACGTGAGGCATTGGTGTTGCGCGATATGGGCAATGGACCCTACTACACACTGTTTCGTCCTTATCACCTCTGCAGTATTGAAGTACCGCTCACCTGTGCCTTGCTTGCAATTCGTAAACGCTCAAACATGGAACCGTTGGATCGGCTGGTTTCTGAAGTATTTGCTGTTGCCAAACGCGATTTGAACCCCGGCGATGTTTTGGATGGCATTGGTGGCACAACATTTTATAGTCTGATTGATACCTATGAGAAAGCAAAGGAAGAATGTCTTTTGCCGATTGGGCTGGCTAAAGGGGCACGAGTTATCCGTTCGATCCCGAAGGATAAACCGATCACGTGCCAGGATGTCGAGATAAAACCCACGATGATTTACAACCTGCGTAATTTACAGGAAAGCTGGTTTGAAGGAAGAATTAGCGAACAGGAATTGCTAAAAGCGGTTGATGCGTTGGCAACAGATACCATTCAATAGTTTGAGGAGGACAAAATGAGTATTGCTACCCTTGCAGTCATTATCGGAAACCGGGACTTCTTTCCCGATCGGCTGGTCACAGAAGCCCGCAAAGATGTTATGACATTGTTCAAGGAAATGGACATCGAACCGGTTATCCTGGAGGAGATAGACACCAAACTTGGCTCGGTGGAGACATACACCCATGCCAAGCGCTGTGCGGAACTGTTTCGCCTTCACCGAGACAAAATTGATGGTGTGCTGGTTTGTCTGCCAAATTTTGGTGATGAGAAAGGTGTGGCGGATACGATAAAGCTCTCTGGCTTGGATGTGCCTGTCTTGGTACAGGCTTATCCAGACGACTTGGATCAGTTCACGTTGGAACGCCGCCGTGACGCTTTTTGTGGCAAGTTTTCAGTATGCAACAATCTGCGTCAATATGGTTTTCCTTTTACCCTGACGGAGTTGCATACTGTGCCAGTCCTTAGCGAAAGTTTCAGAAAAGACCTGCGTAAGTTTATTGGTGTTTGCAAGGTGGTTAAGGGGTTGCGTAATGCCCGATTGGGCATGGTAGGTGCACGCCCAAACGCATTCAATACAGTGCGGTTTAGCGAAAAGTTGCTTCAGGCTTATGGGATCAGTGTATCCACGATTGACCTCTCTGAAGTGTTTGCTACGGCAAATAAGCTGGCGGATCAGGATCCACGCGTGGTGGCAAAACTGGATGAAATTAAATCCTATGCCAAATGGGAAGGTGTTCCTGGTGTCTCGTTGGTACGCATGGCAAAGTTGGGCATTGTAATTTCAGACTGGATGGCAGAAAACGATTTAAATGCCACCGCAATTCAATGCTGGAATTCGGTGCAGCGCAATTATGGGGTCAACGTCTGTACGCTGATGAGCATGATGAGCGATAAGCTAATGCCCAGTGCGTGTGAAGCCGACATTACTGGTGTAGCTTCCATGTATGCGCTGCAACTAGCATCCGGCACTCCCAGTGCGCTGGTGGATTGGAATAATAACTATGCAGATAACCCTGACAAGTGCGTGTTCTTCCACTGCGGAAACTGGGCAAAAAGCTTTTTGCCGGATATTGAGATCAAGACGGCTGAGATACTTGGTACCATGCTTGGGGAGGAAAACACATATGGCGCGGTTGCTGGTCGGGTTCCGGCTGGTCCGGTGACCTTTGCCCGCATTACCACAGATGATGTTAATGGGATGATCCGCGCCTATGTTGGTGAAGGTCAGCTTACAGAGGATCCTTTGGATACCTTTGGTAGCCGGGCAGTTGTCGAGGTGCCAAATCTGCAGGGATTGCTCCATTATATTTGCAAGAACGGCTTCGAACATCATGTAGCCATGAATGCCTCGCATGTTGCTTCAGTCATTACCGAGGCGTTTGAAACATATTTTGGCTGGGAAGTCTACCATCATCAGGGGTAGCAGCATGTATCTTCTTGGGCTGGATGTTGGCACAACGGGTTGTAAAGCCACGATTTTTAAAGCAGACGGCGCTTTAATCGTCAAAGCCAGCCGCGAGTACAGCGTGGATATACCTCATCCCGGCTGGGCGGAGCAGGATGCTGAAAATGTGTGGCATTTACTGCAGGCAGCATTGTGTGAGGCAATTGCTCGCCTGGATGGCGGAAAAAAGATCGCTGCAATCGGTTTGTCTGTTCAAGGTGAAGCGGTAATGCCGGTAGACCAGAATGGCAATCCTTTACGCCCTGCCATTCTAGGGATGGATACCCGCACTGATGAACAAAATCATTGGCTGGATGAGAAATTTGGGCGAAAGCATCTTTTCCAGCGTACTGGAATGCCGCTTCACACCATTAATACCTTACCTAAACTTTTGTGGCTGAAGTATTACGAATCGGATTGCTGGAAAACTGCAAGACGCTTTCTGTTGTATGAAGATTTCTTAATCCAAAAAATGACCGGTATTTCTGCCATCAGCCAATGTCTGGCTTCGCGGACGCAGCTCTATGATTTATCTGAGGGCAAATGGTCTGATGAGATTTTGGAAGAGACGGGAATTGAGGCGGAGCGGTTATCCGCTGTATATCCTTCCGGTACCGTGATCGGGGAGTTAAGGGCGGAGCTAGCTCAAGCCTGGGGACTGGATAATTGTCCACTGGTGGTCACTGGCGGGCACGATCAAGCCTGTGGCGCGCTTGGGGTTGGTTTGACAAAGCCGGGACTTTCGATGGTCTCTACAGGAACTGCTGAGGTCGTTGAAGTTGTGCTTGACAAGCCAGCCTTGAATCAGACTCTTGAACAGGGAAATATCTCATGTTATGCCCATGTCGTCCCCGGGTTGTATCTTGCTATGACGCTCAATCACAGCGGTGGTCTGATCCTGCGCTGGTTTCGGGATATTTTCTGTAGTGAAGAGGTACAACAGGCAACGGAAACAGGGCGGGATGCCTATGATCTGATCTTTGGCGATCTTTCAGACGAACCTTCGCCTTTGTTTCTTCTCCCCCATTTTTCCGGAAGTGGAACACCGTGGTTTGATACTGCCTCCAAAGGTGCCATTCTTGGACTGACCTTTGCCGCCACAAAGAAGGATTTTGCAAAGGCGATTCTGGAAGGTTTAACGTACGAATTGAACATAAACCTTGAGCTTTTGCGCAAAGGCGGGGTTTGTATTGACGAATTACGAGCTATTGGGGGAGGAGCGCGTTCAAAGTCTTGGTTACAGCTCAAGGCGGATGTTACCGGCATACGTGTTGCAGTGCCTGAGGTGACAGAGGCAGCCTCCTGGGGTGCGGCTTTGCTGGCAGGTGCTGGAGCTGGAATTTTTGCTGATGTTGCTCAAGCGGCTGAAGACACTTTGAAAATTATTGAACGTTATGAGCCCAATCCTCAAGCCGTGCCGCGATATGGACAAAGATTTGAGCTTTATCGGGAGATTTACCCAACGTTGGTGGAATTAAACCATCGTTTGTGAGGTGATGTTGTGGAAGTCGCTCTGACCATGAATGACCCTCGAGTCCCTGCGGATGCCGCAATGAAACGGGAACGATTGCGCTTGTGGCTAGAGAAGCGGGGGTTTGATGGTGTTGTTCTTTCTCGGCGGGATCAATTTGCCTGGATAACTTCTGGTGGAGATAACCATGTGCTTAAAAATAGCGAACTGGGCTTTGGTCATGTCGTGGTCACGCCTGAGAAACATTATCTGGTGGCGCACACCATGGACGCGGCTCGGATACTGGAGGAACAGGTTCCTGATCAAGGGTATGAGCTGGTCAGCCTGCGCTGGTTCGAAGGTGACCCTGCTCTGGCGGCACGGAAACTGGCTGGGAGAAGAGTGGCATCAGATACTGTTCTGCCTGAGACTGTTGAATTAAACCGCGAACTATCCATGCTTCATTATCCCATGACCGAGCTCGAGATAGAGCGATGTCGCTGGTTAGGCAAGCAGGTTGATGAGGTCTTAACATTGGTTGCGGGTGAAGTACATCCCGGGCAGAGTGAACAAGAAATTGCTCAATGGTTGGGTTGTGAATACCTTAGAAGGCAAATAGAGCTGGATGTACTGATTGTTGGTAGCGATGAACGCATTTTTCGTTATCGTCATCCCCTTCCCACGTCCAAAAAGATTGAACGATATGTTTTACTACATCCGGCGGCGCGCCGCTGGGGACTGCATGCGAATGTTAGCAGAAGTGTTCATTTTGGACAGCCACCTGAAGAAATATCACGTGCTTATCAGGCAGCGGCGACCATTGAAGCGCGTATATTTGCCAGCTTGAGAGCGGGTGTCCCCTTTGCTCGAATTCTGGAATGGCAAAAGGAATGGTATGCAGAGTTAGGTTTTCGAGATGAGTGGCAAAACCATTTTCAGGGTGGGCCAACGGGGTATGTTGTTGTAGATGCTCTACGCAATCAAACAGATACCTGTGTCGAGGAAAATCAGGCTTTTGATTGGTTTGTCACGGTCACCGGTGCAAAAGTTGAGGAGCTTGTTTTGTTGACACCGCAGGGTGTGGAAATTGCTTCTTATGTTTCGACCTGGCCTGGCTTCCCTATTGAAATGCCAGAAGAAACCATAGTTGTTCCGGATTTGATGATTTTGTGATTGGATTGTAATATGTCATTGACAATTGTTAATAAGCATGATAAGATTACAAAGGTAAAACTTTTTACCAGGGGTGAGGACATTGTAAAAGTTTGGTCGCGCAATCTGTTTGAAGCATGCTGGTTGAGAACAAATCGTTCTTTTCAATGGGCTTTTGGTATCAGTCATGAGAGGGATTTGTGAATGGGAAAGGAGGTGGAGCGTACAGATCAGATTGAGATACGCCACTTTTTTCAACGCTGGATTCAACCGGGTAATTGCAAGTGTTACAGAAAGGAGGTGAGTTTATTAACTCACCTTACGCAGATTTGAGTAAACTTGGTGTATGAAAAACGGCAAACTCCTGGACTTGTACAGCGACTATCTGATAAGCGCCTTTGGGCAAACCACCGCGACCGGGCTGTCCTCCCTGTTGGATGGTG
>DAOTYY010000165.1:0-2966 GCA_034434695.1 Anaerolineaceae bacterium | reverse complement strand
CACTCTCGCCATCGCAGTATCATCAACTTCTTTGTAAATGTGCTGTGCGGCTTGATTGCTTACTGCCGCCGTCCATCAAAACCGTCTTCGGGCTTGGACGAGTACCTGCCCTTGCCCGCCTAACCCGAATTCACGTTCAGTTAGGTAGAAACTCACTTCATAGAGCATGGGAACGCTCTATCATCGTGATGCCTTCTGATGGACAAATGCCAACGCACAACCCACACCCATCACATCTCACCACATCTACAACAGCCTTTTTATCCTGCATAAACAACGCCTCAAAACCACCCGAGTCACATGCTGTAACACACAATCCACACCCATTGCAACGGTTGGGGTCAACATATGCCAACAGCTTTATACTCAAATCAAGCTCCGGGTAATAACGAAGTTGCGGCAATGCCTTGCCCACCAACTCGGAAACCGATGCAAAGCCATGTGAGTCCAGGTAATCGTTCAGTCCTTTTGTTAACCATTCAATGGACTTAAAGCCATTCGACATCACCGCCGTGGCAAGCTCAACCAGCGAAGCCCCAACGGAGATATACTCAGCGGCATCCTGCCACTTGCTAATCCCCCCACAGCCCACCAGTGGAACATTCACGGTGCGGGCAATACTGGCAACACACCGCAACGAAACCGGCTTTAGCCCTGGACCGCTATAACCACCAAAAATGCCGATCCCGCCCACCGTAGGCAGCGGCGCCAGCTTTTCCAGATCAATACCCGCCAAAGCCGAGAGCGTATTGGTCGCAGTAATGGCATCACCGCCGGCATCTTTTGCTACTTTTGCAATCAATGTGATGTCCGTAACATTTGGCGTGAGCTTGATCCATAAAGGCAAACTCGTTGCCTCTCGCACCCAACCCACCACCATCGCCAGCGATTCCGGATCCTGCCCAAGCTGGGCACCACGCGCCCCATGTGCAAAGTTGGGACAGCTCACGTTTACTTCAAATGCGTTCACCCCGTGTGGTTCCAGTGCATAAACAACACGCTGCCAGTCCTTCGGGTTGCCGCCACCCATGATATTAGCAATAATTGGACGATCGGGAAATTCATCCCGAATACTTTTGAGTTCATCAACCCACTGCTCAAGGGTTAAACTGGTGATTAACTCGATATTGACCATGCCCTTTTTATCCCGGCCATCCTTAATGATGTGGAGACGAGGGCTCGGATAATTAGTGGGCTGCAATCCGACAGTTTTCAGCACCGCACCGCCCCAGCCAGCTCGGAAGGCTTTTTTGATCATGTGGGCGTTTGTTGTACAGGGCGATGATGCAACCAGAAAGGGATTGGGAAATGTAATACCAGTAAATTGGGTTCCTAAAATGGCCATGATTCCTCCAAAAACGCCATCACACCAAAAAGGCTCGCAAAAACATTGCAATATTTCAATCCCCTCTGACACAGCGCAAAGTAATGAAACACTTAGTTTTACTTGAATGACTTTAACATAAAAAAAATGACAGTGTCAATCATTCAGGAGGGAGAGTTTTGAAAAATAAAACCCTCCCATATATGGCGGTAAAATGACACATTTTTCTAGATATACGTTGGTTATGATTTTTTCAACACCCGCCAGAAGGAATAAAAAGAGTCTGAACGATATATATTTGCAACCCGTTGTGACTTCAGCACAGTTAGTATCGGCGCAGCCTTTTCCACCTGATAATTGATTTATGCACCGCAATGAAACTCCTGACGTACGGACGTTTCAAAAGCGATATCTTGAGGTAAGATAACAAGTATCAAGTTCTTTTGCAACATCAGATAGTGGAGTCCAATTTTCTCTTAGCCCGATAATATGCAATGTAACGCTTACCCGCCGGATCGCGGTTGCATAAAAAGTCCATCGCGCGCACGGTCTCTACTAAGCCAGACGTATGAGGGTCAACCAAAGCTGCATCCAATCCATAAGGAATTGCGCCAATCAAATAGGCAAGGTCAATCACCGTGTGATCTGGCATCCCATAGCCGGCATTACCAATACCCAGAATGGTGGTAACACAAAGTTCATTGTGGAAAGCCACCAAGGTGTTTAAAGCCAGTTCAAACGTCCCCGGTCCAGTCGCTACAGCCAGGCACATCGCATCCATCACAATATTCTCACGAGGAATACCCACCCCCAGCGCCGCCTCCAGAATGATGCGCGCCTCAAACAGACGTTCTTCCACCGTCATTGGTAATCCACGACCACGCCCCATAGGCATCCCAATAATCGCCGCCCGATATTTTTGGGCAATTGGGAGTAGATTCTCTAACACGTCTTCTTCAGCACTGACCGAATTGATCAATGCTTTGTACGGCCGAATCTCCTGGAGAGCAGCCTCCAATGCTTGCGGGTCGCGCGAATCCAGTGAGATAGGACAGCCAACCTCATCAGTAATACGGCGAGCAATGCGCGGTAAAAGATCTACCTCATTCAACCCTGGATGATTGACCAGAATATCTACCATGTCCATGCCAACCGCCTGCCCAAAGCGAGCCAGTTCCACTAAACCATCCAGATTACCATCAAGTAATTGATCGAGTATATCCGCCTTTTGATCCATCACCCGCAACTGATCATTGATCAACAGGGTGGGCAAACCGGAACCAAAAGCAATCGTACCCTGTGGAGAAGAAAGCGTTGTTTTCATCTCAGCAAAACCTAAAACGGTCCAGCAAACTTTCCGAGTCCAAATGCAACGTAACAAACAACCGATGCCAAAAAGAAAATGGCGAAGAACACCATCAAAGCATAATCTTTCCAGCCAAGTGTGGTTTCATGAAGGTATGTGCGATTCGGGCTTCCAGAAAATGCTTTTGATTGTAATACAACCCTGATTGACTGACAAATCTTAATAAGAGAAGGCTATCGGCATTCTTCCTTCTATGGCAAACTTATGTTCCCACACATAACCAGCCGTAGGAAGGAAGAAATGAACAATAGCCTCACACTGTATCGTATCATAATG
>DAOTYY010000164.1:0-7809 GCA_034434695.1 Anaerolineaceae bacterium | reverse complement strand
CATCCAACAGGGAGGACAGCCCGGTCGCGGTGGTTTGCCCAAAGGCGCTTATCAGATAGTCGCTGTACAAGTCCAGGAGTTTGCCGTTTTTCATACACCAAGTTTACTCAAATCTGCGTAAGGTGAGTTATTAATTTAAAGATAGCGCAGTAGTTACGCATTCTTGACTGAATTGATGCTTTATCAGGCTCAAAGCTTCCCTCATCGCTCGACTGCTATCTGCTCTAATGAGCGCAATGGAGTAGGATGACAGAACAGTCGAAATTGGACGCTAATCGTTTAAGATATTGAGTGGCGTGGGTGGTATTGCCGGTCAAGGTGTCTCAATTAGTTCAATTTGGTGTTAAAAACATAATCCCAAATGGGTGAACTAACTCCAAACAATTTGTCGGGTGCTTTGTAATGATGTTGCATATGGTACCGCTTGAGGAACTTGAGATAACCGGAGCGCATTGGGAAGTGGTGTGTTGCATAATGAGTTAAATCATAAATTAAATAGCCAGTGACAAAACCCGAAAAAAGTGGATCAAGCCAGTTCACTCTCAGCAATATGTTCAAAATGAGATAGAAAAGCCCATAAAAAGCCAGTGCCAATGGAATGCTGACTGGTAATGGCATCACTAAGCGTGTCTTGCATTGTGGCTGAGCGTGATGCACCCCATGAAAAAGAAAACTGATTCGCTCCTGGAATGAGTTGCGCGGTTTGAAGTGGAAGACGAAGCGGTGCATTGCATACTCTGTGAAAGTCCAGATGAATAATCCAGCAATGAAAGCCAAAAGGATGTAAAGTTGAAAACTGTTTGAACGGATGATTGAATTTGCCAGAAAATAAACCGAGACCGGTAACCAGATGACAATAATGGTCACCGGGCTAATGTGGGAGAAAAATTCTAGTAAGTCGGACTTAAACAAGCGTATAGGAACATCACTATGGTCAATTTTATGTACCATTCTTACCTCCATGGTTCTTAAAAACGCATTGCTGTGATTGTCATGTTAAACCTGGTTGAGAAAGGTTTCAATTTGTTTTTTATATTCTATCCGATCTTGCCAATAAGCTTCGGCGTGGTTAGCCCCAGGAGCTAAATATAGCATTCGTTTGCCTTGTGTTTTGGCTTCATATAAGTCTAAGGTCATTTGAGGTGGGATATAGTTATCATTTTTACCATGAATAAACAATACCGGACATGAAATTGTGGGAATCGCGCGGATTGGGGAAGCGTCCTGAAAATGCATTCCTGTTATGGCGTGGGCAAAAAAATTCATTATTGGTAGAAAAGGAAAAGCAGGAAGATGAGCATCCTTCTTGAGACGGATGCGTATCAATTCGTACAGGTCGGAGAAGGAACTATCGGCAATAATGAATGATATGCGTTGGTCTACTGCCCCGTGTTGAAGAGCGATAGCAGCACCAAGGGAAATACCAAATGTTCCAGCCATTCTATTCCCTTGCGATCGTTGAAGTACCCAATCTGTAACAGCTTTCAGGTCAGTTTTCTCGTAATACCCAAAAGTTGTATTGTGACCTCCGCTGCGTCCGTGGTTGCGTAAATCGAAAACAAGCACATTGTAGCCAAGTTCGTGAAATAAGGGGACATATTCGATCATTCCGTAAAGATTATACGTAATTCCATGCACCATTATCACCGTGCGTTTTGAGCTGTTGTATGGGAAGTAGATGCCATATAGTGAGTACCCATTGGTTGAAGGAATGTATACTTCCTGTTTTCTCAAGAGGTTAAATCGTTCTTCGTCTAATTTTCCTTTTTGTACCAAAAGTTGATACAATTTTTCGGGAGAAAAAGTACGTGGCAAAACTACGAGTGTTGCCATGTGAAAAGTGATCACAAAAAACAACAGAGTTAGTCCAACGAGAAAGGCAGCTAAAATCATCGGGATAATAGATGAGCCTAACTGAGACAAAGATAAATTCCTTTCGTTAGAGGGCACGATTTAAGCAAGTGATCTTCAAGGTGATTGCAAACATTCCAGGGCGTTGAGAATATCAGAAAAAACACCTTGATTTTCGCGAGTTGACGCTGTTTCCTCTTGAAGTGTGTTCCAAAGATTGCACAATACAAATTGATAATTATGGTCAGCGGCGTAGCTTTGCAGGGTCAGTTGTTGTGCTTGTTGCCACTGTCCTGTGCGGGCATATGCTTCGATAAAAGGTAACCACTCATGTGGTGAGTTAGATTGTGAGCGCGTAGGAGTGTAGCCAAGTTTTAGCGCCTCGTCAGCCAATAGAACAATTTTGTCCCATGCGCCATACTGTTGCAGTAAGTCAGCTTTTTGATAGAAATAGCACCATTCATGTGGCGGCTCACTACCGAAGATTTCTTTAGGCGGTAGTTGGTTAGACGCACTTGCAATACGCGAAAGATCGGAAAGTGGCAACGCAGCGCGGATTGCGTCAGTCAGATAGGGGTCTTGAAAATCGTCCTGATTCAGCACCCAAAGGCAATTAGCGTGCCGACCGCTTTCCTGAAAAAGCACTAAACTCTCATAGGAATGTCCATGAAACGAGAAACCGCGGAAATGTTCTTCAATTCGTTTGCCGGCTAACCAGTTTTCGGTATCTGAAGCAAAGCTTCGCCCAAAATAGTAAAACCAAAAATGCAAATTCGACGGGTCGTTCACCTGCGGATAGAGAGCATTAAAGGCGAAGGTTGGAAAAACATAGGGGAACAGTTCAGCATCAGAGAGTAAAACTGTACCGGGCTGAATTTTTGGTGCACGCCAAAAAAGTTGCCAATAGGTTCGTTGTTGCTTGACCCATGACCAGCGATAATCGTTGGCGGTGCGTAGATTGAGAGCAACACCTAACAACAACAAAGTACAGAGGGCAACAGTTTTACGAGCTCTTTTCTGAATAAACCACTCAATGAGCAGCACGGTTACAATACTAGCGCCAAACATGGAAGCCAGTGCAAATCGGTCTGCAAACATACCCTCACTGCTTGCTTGACGCCCTGTTGTCCAGATTGGTACAAGTCCAAGCAGGGTGGCTGTTATTCCTAAAATAAACCCTTGTTGAAACCAGCAATCAGTCTCCTTCGCGTTCAAATCTGTTACGTCAGGGTAAATTCTTAGCAGGTAGAAAAAGACTAATATGGCAAGCAGCGTAGCAATTCCCAACGAAACTATGTTGAATGGCTGAGAAAAGCTGAAAATGGCGGGTTTAACTGTCTTGTACCAACCTGCAAAAAGGACATAGACTAAGTCCTGGGTTACCATTTGTGCCAGTTTTATGAGCGTTTTCGAAGGTTGTTCAAGAAAACTCATCAAGAGGACTGGTCGGTTGGGGTCATCTGGTAATTGAGTGGAAAATTGGAGCCGCCAGAAAGCATAGACGCTTAACGCGATCAGATAAGGTAACCAGTGAATAAATGTTTTTTTGACTTTGTTTAGTGGCGATGATTTCTTGAGCAGGTAGTACAAAATCAATGGTCTGATTAGCTCTAACCCAATAAAGTATTCCATAATGCTCAAGTGAAGAAGCAAAGTAGTAAGTGACAAAATTGTCCAGAAAACAAAGCGCTCGGGTTGGCGCAGTGCTTTTATCATAGCTAGAAGAGAGGTAAAGTAAAGCAGAAATGCCAGCCAATGGTGATAGTAGGAGACTGCAAGAGGCTGTTGGACAAAAATTGGAAAGACACAAAACAATAGGGCGACAAAAAGATTTTCACGCTGACGGTTTTTCCATAGGCTATTTAGTGCCCAAAGGGCAACCACGGCAGTCAACCAGCGTAGTAAAAGCGCCAAGATGTGCCAGCCAATTGGGCGAACACCTAACAACGGACAAAAAAGGTAATAGACCCAAATTGAAGTGGGGCGGTAAGTGCGTACATAGTCTTGAAACGCTGAAAGGCGGTTTGTTTTCAAAATGAGGATTGGTTCCCAATCGTCCCAATAGAAACCTAATTTAGGCAAAAACCACCCAAAACTGATCAGACACACTACCAGAATCAATAACGGAGGTGTCCATTCAGCGAAGGTTATCGAGCTCAACCGAGTACGCAAAGGTGAAAGAGTTTGCATAAATTGTTCTTATACCCGGCGAAGAATGATCAATTTCAGCAGGGCTTTAATAAAGGGAAGTGGGGAAAGCGAAGTCATGAATAGGAGCAATTCAGTGGGGGAGGCTGTCTCATCAAGAAAATGGAAAATACGATGAATTGGATTGTTTTGAAAAAGTTGAGTAAAAATGGATTTCATAAGATCGCCATGACGATACATCAACTGTAGCATAACCGAATCTGACATCCTGAATACCCAAGGGCTTTTTGGCAGGTGAAAAGGATCACCATATTTGAGCAGAGATTGCACAATGGCTGCTGAATCTTGTTGGATACGTGAAAATGCATAACCTGTCGAAGGTTTGACGCGGCCGCCTTTGGTGCCCGTGTATAGAATTCTTTTTCCACCGCGTCGTGCGAAGGGCTGGTCGGTCATAGGAATAATACCTTTTTCTTCAGCCAGAATTCGGTATTTTTTGAGACCTAAAGTATTTTCAAGATAATCATTTAATCCTTCCGTATATTCCTCCTCTGTCAGTAGATTCGCCGAAAAAAGCGTATATTCGACTAAAGCGCGGCGCGACGAAAAGGGTAGGATATAAATAAAACGCATAGATCTCTTTTGGGGAATGCGAAAATCAAAAAGTGTCATAATTTGCGGATCGAAGACGTCCCAATCAGTCTCAATCTCCCAACCTTTGAAGTGTTGCTTGACATCGTGGTAACGGGTAGCATCTACTCGGAATTCAGAGGGCAAAAAGAGGCTGTCAAATATCCACTTTCCATAATATGATGTCCCATTGACAATTGCCTCAGCTCTGTCTTCACCATCTTTGATTTGCTCGACTGTACCATAAACAAAACGCACATTGTGTTTGGAAAGCTCTTGAGTGGTTTTTTCATAGAAATCAATCCCTCTAATCATGTGGTATTGATAAGGGGATAGATTGAAAATCTGCTCAAAGTCATCGCTGACAAACTTAAGACGTTCCCAAGAGTGGTAAATTATAGTATCTAATATGGTGGGGTGAGCAGTCCAATAACACCAGGTACGGTCATTTTTGTTTTTCAACTCTTTATCAATGACAAGAATGGAACAATCTTTGAGGGGACTGTGCACCATGTGATATGCCAATCCCAATCCCGCTGCCCCACCGCCAGCCAGAATAAAATCAAAATGTTTCATGAGATTGATTATAGCATTGTACTTGAGCGTATAGGGTGGTGTACAATTGCACCACTACTTTATTATTTCAAGGAGGAGACAAACCGAAGATGTTATTGGCAAGCACGATTGACTTACATCTCTCTACCAACTTTGCAATTTTTCTAAGCCTTCTTGCTGCGTTCATGTGGGGAACATGGTTTATTTCGCTCAAATATCTTGGTCATTATCCGTTAGATGGTTTTTTCTTGACCGTTTATCTGGCTTCTTTGATACTGGTTTGGGGAGTGGGAATTGGTATGGAGGGTTCTGCGCTGTTTGCAAATATTCGCGAAGTTTACCAGCTTGATTCGAGTAGAGTCGGGCTCACTTTCCTATGTGGTGCTTTGTATGTGCTTGGTTTGCGAGTTTCCCTCTATGTGTTTCAGCTAATTGGTTTTTCTGTTGCCCAGCCAATACAATCGTCTGTCAATATCTTAATGGGAACATTTATCTCGGCAGTGGTAGGCGGAATGCCGACAGGTTTATCGGTGAGCAGATTGGTGATAGCCTGTGCAACGCTTGTCGCGGCGGTGATTTTTTCTGTTCTGGCAGGCAAATTTCGAACAGAAAGTCTATCTAACGGAAAGGCAGAGGTTAACCTTCACTATGCCATGAGCGATCTGTGGCGCTCACTAGGGTTGTTGTTTCTGGCATCCTTTCTAATTCCAATGTACACATTGGGATTATCGTATGGCTTGCGTTCACCGTTACAACCGCAAGGGTTAGCAGTGCTGCCTTTTATGGCTGTGCTTTCTGCCGGTTCCTTTACTGGTATGATGCTGAGCAGCGGATTATTATTGACTGTTCGAAAACAGTGGGGGGTTGTACTGAATGCCTCGCTTTCGATTCATAAATTTGGTATCTTTTCTGCGGTTTTTCATTATGGGGGAAACATTATTCATACTTTTGCTACGTCTTCACTGAGCCCAGTCATTTCTTGGCCTTTGGGCGTTACCTTCGGTTTATGGACACAGTTCTGGGGGATCGTTTATGGAGAGTTCAAAGGAGCGGGCAGACGTGCCTATATTGCTTTGGGTTTGGCTGTTATTTTTTATTTGCTGGGTGCTTGGGTGATTGCGGCTCAGGCATGAAAAAGAGGAAATAGTGGCTTCAGTTACTGACGAGAGTTTGTCTTTAAAGCAAATATTGAAAACATGGTGGCCCCTGGCGGCTAGCTGGTTGTTAATGGGAATTGAGGGTCCAGCCCTCAGTGCCGTGATGGCGCGTCTTGCCGAACCAGAAATCAATCTAGCGGCTTATGGGGGTGTGGTTTTTCCACTGTGCCTTATTATTGAGGCACCAATTATCATGCTGCTAGCGGCTTCAACAGCATTGAGCAAGAACTGCGATTCATATCGTTGGTTACATCGTTTTATGATGATAAGCGGAGCAATCTTAACCGCCATTCACGTTTTTGTTGCATTTACTCCGATCTATTACTCGGTCGTTCGTAATTGGCTGGCAGTACCAGAGGAAATCGTTCGACCTGCTCGTATCGGTTTGATGATTATGACACCCTGGACTTGGTCCATTGCTTACCGCCGCTTTCAACAAGGGGTTATGATCCGTTTGGACATTCCCGAGCCGTTGGGATTGGCACCATGGTAAGATTATTAAGCGGCGGCACGGTTTTACTGGTTGGGTATTGGTTAAATGCGGTGGCTGGGATTGTGGTGGCTTGTACGGCACAGGCGTTGGGGGTCGTCAGTGAAGCAATTTATGCTGGATTTCGTGTGCGTCCGATCCTAAAATATCAAGTTAGGTATTTAACGTCTGCCGATCCAATCACGTGGCGTTTATTTACCGGCTTTTATTTGCCATTAGCGATGACTTCTGTGTTGTCACTGGTATGGCAGCCAATTGGCAGTGCAGCTTTAAGTCGGATGGATAAGCCATTGGAGTCACTGGCAGTCTGGCCTGTATTAAGCGGGCTCGTGTTCATGTTGCGCACTTTTGGTATGGCGTACAACGAAGTCGTGGTGGCTTTGTTGGAGCGGGCAGGTGCTTATTGGAAGTTGCGGCAATTTTCTATGTTGCTGCTATTGGGTTCTACGTTATTGCATTTATGCATTGCCGCAACCCCTTTGTCTACATTGTGGTTTGCAAGTGTTTCCGCACTGCCGCCCTCTTTAGTAGAGATTGCGCGTACAGGTTTTTGGACAGCGTTGCCCATTGCACCTCTGACGGTCTTACAGAGCTGGTATCAAGGGGCGATTGTCGCGGGAAAGAAAACGCGCGGCATTTCAGAAGCAATGGCAATTTTTTTAATGGTAGTTTTATCTGTGATGATTGCTGGAGTTATGTGGTTTGATATAATTGGGCTATATGTGGGCATGACAGCATTCAGCATTGCCAATCTAGCCCAAACGCTCTGGCTTTGGTTTCGCAGTCGCCCAGTGCTGCAGGAAATGAAGGTGCGCGATCGGTCGTTTCTTGCTCTGTCAATTGATTAACTCACCTTACGCAGATTTGAGTAAACTTGGTGTATGAAAAACGGCAAACTCCTGGACTTGTACAGCGACTATCTGATAAGCGCCTTTGGGCAAACCACCGCGACCGGGCTGTCCTCCCTGTTGGATGGTG
>DAOTYY010000163.1:0-12792 GCA_034434695.1 Anaerolineaceae bacterium | reverse complement strand
ACTTGAACTGCTCAAAGGCAACACCAAACTCAATCACTTTGCTCTCAAATCAAAATTGTACGTACGCGCTATCCAATCGGCTTACGCTGCTCTTCGGGAACTCAATCCCGTTCAATTGGCTGCGTAAGGTGAGTTATTAACAACAACCCCTCATGAATTCTTTTGAGTTGCCATTTATACCAGGAAGCAATCGTCCCAGTGTATTTCCACTGGCGCGTTTTCTTCCACCTGTCCCGGCTGGAATGGTTGAGAATTGGCTTAAGAGAAATCTTTCCAGTGAAAGTTGGATCATTGATCCTCTGGGTTCTAGTCCTTTATTCGATCTCGAAGCTGCTCAAGCCGGCTATCGAGTATTTGTGACCTGCGTCAATCCCATTCTAAGTTTTATGCTGGAGACAATAGCTAAGGCTCCCTCAAGAAACGACTTTCAGGCTGCACTATCCGAGCTAGCAACCGCTCGGCTGGGTAATGAACGTTTGGAGACACATCTTCAATCATTGTACCAAACAGAATGTAGCGCTTGTGGCAACACTATTCAAGCTCAAGCATTTCTGTGGAAAAAACAAGAAATGCAGCCATTTGCCAGGCAATACCGATGCCCTTACTGTGGCGATGAAGGTGAACGCCTCATGGGAGAAAAAGATTTACAGCGCTTGGAACTTTTGACCAAGAGTGCCGGGCTACACCATGCAAGGGCAACGGAGCGCGTCCGGGTTGATAATGCTCAGGCCATGACTACAGCTCAAGAGGCACTGAAGACTTACCTGCCTCGTTCTATTTACTTTCTTTTCACTTTAATCAATAAAGTTGAAGGATTACCGCTTACTGAGGAACGCCGCAATCTATTAACAGCCTTGCTTATCACCGCGTGCGATGCAGGTAATAACTTGTGGGCATGGCCCAACCCGCGTACCCGCCCACGCCAGTTATCCACCCCACCCCAATTTCGTGAAAACAACCTATGGCTGACCATCGAAAATGCCAGTTCAGAATGGAACATTTTATCGAACGCTATCCCCGTCACACATTGGCCAGAATTGCCACCTTCAGAAGGGGGGATTTGCCTTTACAATGGTCGGATTAAGACGCTGGAACAACTTCCAGGAATTACACAAGCCAGCACTACAGCCGTTGTTATTCCGCGCCCCAATCAAGCCTTTTGGACCCTTTGCGCCCTCTGGTCAGGGTGGCTTTGGGGGCAGAAAGCTCTTTCAGCCTTAAGAAGTGCCTTGATACGCAAACGGTATGACTGGCACTGGTTCACCTATGCCCTCTACAACAATCTGCTCTACCTGCGGCGAGCCACGAATAATGCGGAAAACAAACTACTTGCTATTATGCCCGAATTGACACCCGGTTTCTTTTCTGCAACTTTGTTAGCCACCGAAGCAGCCGGTTTTCACCTTCAAGATATTGCCTTCGAACCAGATCAAGCAATAGCACAGGGTGTATGGAGCTTCAAAAAACAACAACCGCCCTATATTGAATCAACTTTTAGTCGCTCAAAAGAAATAATGCGTGATTATCTAATAAAAATTAATCAACCTGCCACTTACCTACAATTACATGTCGCCAGCCTGAGTCAAATCGCTTCCAAATTTGGTTTGCCGTCTCTTCAGTCACAGCCAAAACCCGAATTAATAGGAAAAATCCAGACAGAATTCGAAAATGCTCTAATAAACAGCACATATTTTACCCATTTGCGCGGTCAGTCTGAACAAATAAAAAGCGGTACCTGGTGGCTGAAAAAAGCTGATGAGATGAAAGAACTTCCTCTTTACGATCGCGCAGAAATTGAGCTTGTTCGTTTCCTAAACAATAACCCTGGTGGTACTTTTCAGGAGATTTATACTTCTTTATGTGAACGTTTACCAGGCTTACTGACACCCGCCCTTTCATTTGTCCAAGCGTGTTTAGAATCCTACGCTATTCCAAAACAAGAAAATAAAGATTATTGGGTTATTCGCTCAGCTGAAACCGTCACCAATCGTCGCATGGATATAGTTGATATTCAGGGTAAATTGATTAGACTTGGTCAACGGCTTGGATTTTACACGCAGCAACACCAAGAATCAATCCTCTGGCTAAACTCATCAAATCAACCCATTTATACATTTTTTGTTATCGCCTCCAGTATTGTCAGTCGCTTTGTGTTAAGACCAAACTGTACACTACCAACACAGTTTGTGTTGGTTTTTCCTGGAAGTCGCTCGAATTTATTGGCTTACAAACTGCAACACGATCCGCGTCTTGTCAATGCCATCCAAAACGGCTGGCACTTTTTGAAATTTCGTCACTTGAGAGCAATTGCAGAACGAATGGGCCCAACTCTGGAAATGTGGCAAAGTCTGCTTGATCAGGACCCACCAGTATGGCAAGAACCCTCTCAAATGGCATTATTCTAAGGAACTCATCCCTGTATTAAAATTTAAGGTGGTGTCACTGTGGGCGTTGAAGTTTGAGTAGATGATGGAATGGGTGTTGGGGTATCTGTAGGGATAGGCGTTAGCGTTTCTGTAGGCGTCAATGTCGGCGTGACTGTGATCGTAGGTGTTACAGTAGGATGCTGCATAATAAGGTGAATACGTTTCTCTGCATAGGTATCCCGCGTACTTCGCATGTAAATTCGCAATGTGATTTTTCCGGGTGGAACATCTTTCAAATCCCAGGTGATCAGCCTCTCCGGTTTTTCATACTGTTTGGTGACATTTTTGAGCAGTGCTTTCCAATGAGCCGGATCATCGCCGATGCCATACTCCAGACGGAAATCATCAAAATCCCTTGTCGCGTACACAACCGCATAAATATCTAGAGGACTACTATGAATAACTTGTCCATCTGTCGGTGATGCAAAGTAAATATTGGGTCTTGGGTCATCTGCACGACACTCTCGTTCGGGTGTAAAGAATATCGGCTCATTAAACCCATTTGCTGAAGCCCAATCACGCCCCTGGTCTGTCTCCCGAATCCATTTGATTGCCCAAGGATCGGTGACGTTTAACGCAAATTTTTCAGTCACATAATCAGCACAATAGGGAGAAACCTTTAAGCCGGTCCATGAGTCGACTTGAACCTTCTGCCACAGGTCATCTTTCTTCGGCAATGGTGGTTGATCCACGGCAAATATCTCGCTTCGTTGCACAGAACACCACTCAGAAGGCTCTGTTCCCGAAACAGCACAGATAACTTTATCCACAATACCTGCCGGACGAGAAAATGGTGTTGGGTTGCCATTCGTCAACGTTTGCACTGCGAACTGCATAAATTGTGACCATATCGGTGCTGCTCCTGATAAACCGGTCGTGTTGACCATTGGGGTGTAATCTGCATTACCCACCCAGGCGCCTACGGCAATATCCGGGGTATACCCTAGTGTCCAATTATCGCGAAAGTCGTCCGTTGTGCCCGTTTTTGCTGCAACCGGAAAAGGTAAATTCAACACAGAATTCCGGCCAAACATCGGCGCTCGTGCTTCATTATCAGAAAGAATCGATGTAATCAAATAGGCATGTTCTGGTCGAATCACCTGTTCTCCCACAGGTGGAGTATATTGATAAACAACATTCCCTTGATAATCCACAATTTTTGTAATCGCAACTGGAGGAACTCGCTTGCCGCCATTGGCGAAGATGGCATATGCACCCGTAAGTTCTAACAGCGAGACATCCCCGCCCCCTAAGGTGAGCGATAAGCCATAATCGTTTCGAGTCAGCGTTGTGATCCCCATTCGTTTTGCCATCGCCAGAAATCCGTCTTCTTGAGGCGTTTGGGGATTATCATAAATTCCAATAAAATTCAGAGTCTTAACCGCTGGAACATTATATGAATTTGCCAAAGCTACACGAACAGTCACTGGACCATGAAAACGGCCATCGTAATTTACCGGTCTATAGGGTTCTCTTGGATCATTTGGATCGCCAGAAGGTGGAAATTCGCTAGGCACATCCCAGATCAAGGTGGCTGGCGTCCAACCCTTTTCAAAAGCGGCAGTGTAGGTAATAGGCTTAATGGATGATCCAGGCTGGCGAGGACTAATTGCCATATTAACTTCCCCAGAAATTGCCTCATTATAAAAATCAGCCGATCCTACCATCGCCAGAATTTCTCCAGTTGAAGGACGTAAAGCCACCAAAGCACCATCCGTCGCATGACGATCAGCCAATGCTTCCACCTGTTGGGTGACTATCTGTTGTGCCTGCTCTTGCAATACAGGATCTATCGTTGTATAAACTGTAAAACCAGAACGATAAATAGTCTGAGCATCAAATTGCTGCTCTAAGACCGAACGCACATAATGAACCCAATGTGGAAAACGAATGGTTTGCTGGGGACGACGGAAGGGATAATTTTCAATCTCTTGAGCAGCACTCGTCGCCGCATAAGCATCTACACAAATTTTTTGAGGCTGAGTGGATACCTCAATACAGTTTTCTGCCTGACTCAATTCATACATTAAAACCAACACTTGTTTATGACGCTGTAATGTCTCCTCGCGATTTGAAAAAATGTCATATACTGCTGGTGCCTGAGGTAAACCAGCGAGGAAAGAAGCCTGAGCCAATGTCAGCTTGTCTGCTGTAGTGTTAAAGTAGGTTTCTGCGGCAGCCTCTATGCCATATGCCAGATTGCCGTAGTAGACTTCGTTCAGATAAAGTTCTAATATCTCATCCTTTGTGTAACGGCGTGTGATTTCAGCAGCCAAGACAATTTCACGCGCTTTACGTTCGTAGGTCTTCTGGCTGCGTTCTTCGGGGGTCAACAATAATGTCCTGGCAAGCTGTTGTGTGATTGTAGATGCCCCCGATACTATTTCTTGATTAGTGTAATTTTGCCAGAAAGCACGCAAGATAGCTACCGGATCAAAGCCAGGATGGTTGTAAAACTCCTTATCTTCCGTGGCAATCGTAGCTGCAATCAAATAAGGTGAAATTTTTTCCAGAGGAACATAGGTTCTTCGTCCAGCCGTAGGATCGAGAATTTCATAGAGTAAGCCCCCATTACGATCGAGGATGCGGGTTGTCTCAAATTGCGATGCCCGACCTCTTAAGTCACTAATATCTGGAAGTGTTCGGGCAATAGAATAGTACCGGTACACGGCAAAGGACATAACAGATAACACTGACAATACACCAACAAACATAAACACAACAATAATGCGCAGTAAACATCCCACTACGGCACCCCAGTCATATACGGACGTCGCACGCGTCTTAGTCTGCGAAACAGGTTGGTACCTGCTTGGTTGTGACGCTGATGCAGGGGGAGTGCGAGAAGTCGACAGTATATCAGGAGGAAGCATGGAGGCGCCAATCTGCCTCGTTGGATTGGTGAATGTCGGTGGTGTCACGCGGGCAGTATAGCGCTCATTTTGTTTAACTCGGTCTGACAGCAGACGACGATCTGCCAAACCTTCGCTATTGGATGGCTCAGATGTCGAGTCTTTCAAACGATCGGTTGAATCAGACCGAACCGGCATAGTCTCCACGTTAAAAGGTGTGGCAATGGGTTCGGTGGGCATTTCGCCCTGCCCATACCAGCCACCAGTTTGTTCTGGATAGCCCGTCGGATGTTGAGATATCTTACCTGCAGGTAATGCTCCCTCTTCTCCATCAGACTGACCAGAGTAACTTACACTACTTAGCTCTTGCCCGGGTAAAGACAGGAGATTTCTTTCCTCAACCTGGCCACTACCATCCTCCTGATTCCCTGAAAACAATGAAATATCACCCGGTTTAGTCGCGTTGTCACCCTCTTGCATCGCGGAAAGCAGTTCGCGCAACCTTTTGCCGGGTGCCGGCTTTTCAGAAGAGGAGGCTGATTTTTTATCGTTATCGCTATAATTACTCATAAACAACGAATACTATCCATGTAAAAAATGGAATGTTAATCTTCTTACATTCTAGCATAAAACGCCGACTCATACAGGAAGTTCCCTCAGGCTTCGCCTTATCATAAAATTTGACCTTTGCACTGACATCTCTTACAATCAATATATGCAGCAGAAATATACGCTTACCAGCCTACCTCAGATTACAATCGCCGCGGATGCACGCTTAAGTAATTTAGATTACGCGGATGACCAGATCTGGGAACTTGTTCAACAGGAAGGAAAGTCTCCTGCTTTAAGTCTACAAACTACCTTTGGATTGCGCGTTCGATGGTTACGTTTATTTCCTTGTTTCATTTTTAGCGACAGACTGGTTTATACCTCGGCTGATTTTGCCCAACCACCACAATTGCTGATCGCATGTCCCAACTACCTTAAGTTTAACTTGTCTCCCTTTACAAATATTGATACGTTGATTGAATACTGGGTACCACAATCACACGCAGTAGCCGGACGATTGAGTTTTATCAATAAGGGTGACCAGCCAGAAAAATTTCAAGTTTGTTGGGCAGGCACGATAAACCCAATAAGTGGTGACACAAAGTTAACTGTTAACCAGATTGGCGACCGTTATCTTTTGCATTGTGAAACCAATGGGCTGTATATCACTTGCACAATGTCCGGGCAACCCCAACCGAGCACTATTCCTTTTCCAGCACTTGGGCATGTTATTCGTCTTTCACCTGGCGATACACAACAAATCATTTGGGCTCTTGCAGCCCTTCCGTCTGACCAAAATGAGGTTGCCCTACATGCTCTTAATACAATTATTGGATGCCCATGGGAAGCTGAAATCAGCCGTATTGAGTTAACCAACATCCATGACCAAATCGAAATTATTACAGGCGATCCGGAGTGGGATCATGTCTTTGCTTTGTCTCAACGAATAGCTTACAGTCTGTTTACCTCATCAAGTAATAATCTGCCAAACCCATCTTTTTTACTTACCCGTCAACCTGATCAGGGCTTCTCATTACATGGTAACGGTCTGAATTATTCTGCTCACTGGAAAGGACCAACCCCTCTCGACACATATTATCTAGCAAGCATGCTCCTTCCAGGAGGACTCGAACTGATTGAAGGTGCCTTGAAAAATTTTTTGACTGCACAGGATGAGACAGAGTTTATTGACTGCAAATCCGGATTAGCTAAGCAGCGAATGCCCCAACTGGCACAACCTATTCTAGCGTCTCTAACACTGAAAATTGATCAATATAAGCATGATCATTCCTGGCTCAAAGGCATTTATCCCGCTCTCATTCGTTTCCTGAAATTGTGGTTTTCACCAGAGCATGACCGTGATGGTGATGGCTTTCCAGAATGGAATTACCCAGCACAATTTGGGTTGGAAGAAAGTCCAATCGTTAATCAATCACACCCACATGCCCAAGGTATAGAAATCACTCAGATTGAGAGCCCTGCCCTTGCTGCCATGTTGTTACGCGAATGTAAAGCTCTCATCAAAATTGCAACTTATATCGAGGCTAATGAAGATATAACATGGTTGGAAGAAAAAGCAACTCATCTGCAGGATATATTGAATACAGTTTGGGATGCAAAAACTTGCACATACCATTACCAAGACTTTCAAACACATCAAAGTAATCCGGGATTGCTACTATTCCGGATCAAAGGAAAAAATGGTAAATACGCTATTCGACATGCGTTTAAGACGCCGCATCATCTACTCATCAAGATCATTTCAAAGGGAACAGAAACCCAGCCGCTCACAATTCTATTAAGTGGAAAATGTCACCAGGAAAAAGTGGCTGAAAGTATTAATGTAACGCAATTTGATTGGTCTAACAATTGTGCTTTCCTGACCACCGGGAACCTGTTCACACGGCTTGAAGAGATCAAAATCGAAGGATTACAAGCCGGAGACAAGGTAGAAATCAGAACTCCAGATTACACGTTGACTGACATCAGTTGTCTATTGCCGCTTTGGGCGAGAATCTCAACGCCTACTCAAGCCCAAGCAATAACCGTTAAGACCATAAAACGCCGATTTCTAAAGAACTACGGCATTTGCATCTCACCTCAGACAAGGGCAACACGCAGTGTGCCACCATGGAAGAACATATCCCTGCCCTGGAATCAACTGATTGGCGAAGCATTGCTGGCAAACAACCAGCAAGCTTTGGCGGCTGAACTTGTAACGCGAATTATGAGAGCCATTATTCAGAATCTCAAACATTCGGGCTGTTTTTTTGAGTTCATTGACGGACAAACAGGACAGGGTATTGGAAAGCGCAACCACTTGAGAGGATTGGCACCCCAAGGTTTATTTTTGTCAGCACTGGGCATTCAAATCCGTTCAAACCGTGAAGTAATTTTGCAAGGAGTTAACCCATTTCCTTGGCCGGTTATTGTAAAATATCAAGGGATGACTGTATCACGGCGGTTCCATGAAACAAGCGTTACTTTTCCTACCGGACAATTCATCAAGGTTGACAATCAACCATATCCCACAAGGATTGCATTGCCTTAAGAAGATTCGGTAAAGAAAGGCAAGGTAAAAAATGAGCAATCAAAAGCGAGACTTATTATTGATTGCGGTTGTGCAGGCACAAGACACAGAAAATGCCATCAACGGTTTGCAAAAAATAGGACTGAATCCGGAGCGGTTACCTAGTGTGGGTGGGTTTCTTGGCCGCCGTAATTCAACTTTGCTGATTGGCTTATCGCGCGGGCAGGAGCTTGATGCTGTCGAAGTTCTCAACAGGAACTGTCGCCAGCGGGTTGAATACATTGCCGTACCCTTAGAAAGTGCTCCTTTGCCTTTACCAACCCCAACACCCATTACTATTGGCGGAGCAACAATTTTCAGTCTGGAAATCGAGCATTATGAGGAGGTCTAGATGAAACTGATTATCGCAATTATCCGAGATGTAGATACAGACCCTGTTTCTCGTGCTCTCATGGAAGAAAATCTGCGCGTCACACAAATTGCATCTACTGGCGGCTTTCTGCGTCGTGGAAACTCAACCCTACTAATTGGATTGGAGGATGAACAGGTGGAAACTGCATTGAACATCATTCGACAGAACTGTACCCATAGTGCAGACGTCAATGATAAACGTACGGCAATCTTTGTGTTGAATGTGGCTCACTATACACATTTTTAAAGAGCCTTTACCTTGCATTCTTACTTTTTCCATGCTGTCTTTGCAAGAGTGCAAATTTCTTGGTCTTGAATTTACTTTAAGGATTGGGTATAGTATCAATGTCATTTGAATTAACACCCGATGCTACTTTTATAATCGTGAGGTAAGATTAACCAAATTATCAAATAAGGAGATAAACTATGGAATTCGGCACCCCTTTTTCATACCCATTTAAGGACCCAAACTGGTTCAAGAAATTTATCCTTCCCGGTCTTTGTATGCTCATCCCAGTTATCGGGCAATTTGTATTAATGGGCTGGATGGTTGAAATTGTCCGACGGGTAATCAATGATATCCCTGATCTTTTGCCAGAATTGGACTTTGGCAGCCAGCTTGGCAAAGGATTTCAGACGTGGGTGATTGGACTGGTTTATTCGATTCCAATCTTTATTCTGGTTTTACCGATTCAACTGGTTGCTCCAATAGGTGCGGCGGCGGATATGGACCCTGATACGATGACAACCATTATGGCCATTGTCTCGGTTTGTTGTGGCGGCTTGACACTAATCTATTCAATCTTGGTGGGTTTTTTGCTGCCAGCGGCTCTCGGTAACTTTGCTGCCAAGGGACAGCTTAGTGCGGGTCTTCGCTTTGCCGAGGTTTTTGGGTTGGTCAAAGCTGCGCCCGTTTCTTATCTGATAGTATTAGTGGGCAGTATATTGGCGGGATTGATTGGACAACTCGGCGTTATTGCCTGTGTGGTCGGTTTGCTGATAACCATCCCCCTTGCTGCAGCGATTATGGGGCATTTTTACGGTCAGGCTTACAAAGAAGCAACCAGTAAATTATAGGTTGTGGTTACGTAATTCAGCTTAGAAACCAAATGCCTCGGTGTTTGGAAACCGGGGCATTTGTCTTATTGTCCTTCACGGAATTCCTCGACCTGATACGTGAAAACCTGCAAGGGTTTATGCTTCCAAAGGTCTGCTTTAGCACCCATCTTCAGGCACAAGTGGCTGAGAAATTCGGCTGCATCCGGCACCTTTTCCCAAACTTGAGGAAGGAAAGTGGCGCGACGTACACCATCACGCAATATCACCCCATCCACCCCTTTCCGCAAGCGGTTCAAAAGCTCCTCTGGCGTTTTGTAAAGTAAGGGCTCAGGTAATGTGAGCACTGACACTTCGATCCTGAGCAACGGCACTTCCCAGGGTTGTACGGGCGGAAAACGGTAATCTTCTAAGGCAGCCGCAACGGCATGTTCGCACACATCTTGCACCAGCGGTTGGTATGGCTCTAATGTACCAATACAACCGCGCAATTCGCCATCCTTGATCAAAGTCACGAATGAAGCACCTTCCTCTTGCAAGCGAGGCGAATAAGAGGAGAGATCAAGTTCCGGAAGTGGTTTCCCATTTACGGCATGCTCGATAGACTGACGAGCCAATTGAAGCAATATCCGCTTCTCGACTTCAGATAATCTACTTTTACTCATAAGTCCAGCCTTCGGTATTTTCGATTGAAATAAACCAATGGCGTTTGATCTTGGCAAACCTCAGCCGCTAAAACCTCGCCGATAAATAAAGTAGAACTCTGCATAGGATAGCTGTGAACGACCAGACAATCAATATGCGCCAATCCACCCCTCAACAAAGGCGCACCACTGACAAGTGTTATTGTTTCCAATCCTGCCAGCCGGTTACCCGCTTCAGGAATATGACCCGCGAATCTTTCTGCGAGATCAATCTGGTGCTGAGCCAGAATGGTTACCGCAAAAACCCCAGATTTTTGTACCAGCTCATGTGTGCGAGTTGTATTTGCCATGGTCACAATAATCCTCGGCGGTTCTAGCGAAATAGAAGCTAAAGAATTGACCGTCATCCCATGTTGGATATCGCCAAAACAACTAGTCACAATAGAAACGCCCGTTGTCCAACGTCGCATCGCACGCCGCAGTTTTTCACCATCAAGAGCCATCATCCTCTCCATAATAAGTCTCTTAATCTTTTTATACAATTCTCAAAACAAGCCGTCAAGAGCAGACCAACATCGAATAAAAACTTGTCAATATCGCCAAAATTAGGCTATCATAATTATTATGAACCAACAAAATTCTTCTGAGCGATCCTCCCTTAAAACCGTAGTTGCAGATAAATCTGTAAAGCCATACAGTTTGATAAACGCAGTGCAAACCATCATCAGTGTGGCAATTGTTATGGCCACTTTACTAACGATGTGGACGCCGGCGAATCTCTTTTCAAATTCACATTTTAACGAACTTTTATCGTCCATACAACAAACCAGACAGGAAACCTCATCAACTCCTCCTACTCCCACTTCTCTCCCGGTAATTCGCATTGGTATTGTGGCAGGTCACTGGCAATACGATTCGGGTGCAGTCTGTCCAGATGGACTAAAGGAAGAGACGGTCAATTTACAAATTGCCACATTGGTGCGACAAAAATTATTGGCTTATGGTTACCAAGTTGACTTATTACAAGAGCATGATCCGCAACTATTTGAATATCGGGCTGCTTTACTCGTATCTATCCACAACGATTCTTGTGAGTATAAAGGTGATGAATTTACAGGCTTCAAAGTAGCGGCTGCTAAAGATACTGCTTACCCAGAAAGAGCCGCACGCCTGACAACATGTCTGGCTCAGCGCTATCAACAAGTTACGAGGTTACGTTTTCATTACAATACAGTTACCAATGACATGACAGATTACCATACTTTTAGAGAAATCCATTCAGATACTCCTGCCGCAATCATTGAAACTGGTTTTCTAAACCTAGATCGCAAGTTACTGACAGAAAATCCAGGATTAGTTGCAGATGGTGTTGTGGCTGGTATATTGTGCTTCTTGCGTAATGAAAGTGCCACCTTGCCTGTCCAATGAGTGAACAAAATAAACTCGTGGCAATTCAGGCTTTGCAACAAGCCAAGCGCGCTTTTCAAGAGGGGGATCATATTCAAGCTCGCCACCTTGCTATGCGTGCCGCTCGTTTTGACTCAACACTTGAGGACGCGTGGCTCATTTTAGCAGCACTCTCGCCCCCACAAGTCAGCCTTATTTACTTAAAACGCGCCTTGCAAGCTAATCCTCAAAGTAAACGCGCTCGAAAAGGAATTCATTGGGCAGTTCACCGCCAACGGTCAAGTCAAACCAGGACGTTACAGAAAATGCCAGCACAGACCCAAAAGATTCTCGCCCAAAAAGTGAAGAGCCCTTTAGAAAGCGCTCAATATTTACGAAAGCGGCCCACAAAAAAACAACCCAACTGGGGAGCAATAGCTGCATCTGGGATTATCGCCTTCGTCGTCTTCTGCCTTGGAGCAGCATTTTGGCTTGTGTTATCCAGCAGTGAGACAGCAAAAGCAAACCAGCTATCAGCCCCACGCCCAGCCGGAGCTTTCATAAAACCCAGTCTCACATTAACAAATACCCCCACAATTACCGTTACAAAAACACCAACACCTCCCCCTACCCAAACGCCAACTACAACTTTCACGCCCTTGCCATCTCCCACACAACAATCGTCTCCACCTGAAGCACTTACACCAGCCATTGAGCTTCCTGAACAAATTCTCAATCAGGACCATTGGATTGATGTGAATCTGACAGAACAAATGGTTTATGCATACGAAGGAGATCAACTGATTAACTCACCTTACGCAGATTTGAGTAAACTTGGTGTATGAAAAACGGCAAACTCCTGGACTTGTACAGCGACTATCTGATAAGCGCCTTTGGGCAAACCACCGCGACCGGGCTGTCCTCCCTGTTGGATGGTG
>DAOTYY010000162.1:0-8722 GCA_034434695.1 Anaerolineaceae bacterium | reverse complement strand
CACTCTCGCCATCGCAGTATCATCAACTTCTTTGTAAATGTGCTGTGCGGCTTGATTGCTTACTGCCGCCGTCCATCAAAACCGTCTTCGGGCTTGGACGAGTACCTGCCCTTGCCCGCCTAACCCGAATTCACGTTTATAAGCTTAATGCACGTGGATGGGTTCGACGCGGATGTTTTCTTCTCCCACCAGATGGATCAGTCTTTGCATCAACTCCGGCGTGATGTGTGTGGTGTAATTCGGAAACTCGATCAGGTAAAACGAGCCAAACTCAAAGAGCATGAAGGCAAAGTGATCTTTGCCTGGACAGGAAACCAGTAAGCCGTGAATATGGCGCAGCCGCCGCATGTCCCGCTCGCGGTCTCCGCTCGGGCGCAGGACGATTGTCAGCATGCGCGGTTGTTCCTCTTTCTGTTGAACAGCCAGCAACCGCTCGGCAGGGGAGATCAGATAAGGTACCTCGGTCTTTATCGTCCGCTCAGGTTGGGGCACAGGCTGATCCTTGACAGGTGCAGCAACTGCAGGCGCCTCATACATCGAAGCGGTTGCAGCCCGTTCTTCCTGGGACTCCCTCACAGCCGCATCCGCCAGCCGCCGTCCATGCTCATCCACCAGATGCCAGTCGTCCACCTCTGGCGGCGGCGGCAAACCCTCCAGATCAAACATCCCTGCTCCATCGCTGCCCGCCGTCCATGCGGGCGGGTTCTCTGCCACCTGATGGCGAAGCGGCGCTTCGCCTTCCAGCAAGCGCTGCCGCTCTTCATCCGCATCATCAAAAGAAACCGGTTCAAACTCATCCGCCTGTGACCGTTCCATATCTGCCGGCGCAAGGTAAGGCATGTCTTCCTGCACCTCGACATCTACCTCTTCAACAATCACACGATCTACCAAAACCTTTACATCGCCATTTTCAGCATCTACACTTCCCTCAACAGTGAGGACGACATCCGGCTCAATCAAATGGTGATACTGCTCCCAAACACGCGGGAACAATACCAGCTCGATATTGCCCTGCATATCTTCTAAGGTCACAAAACCCATTGCTTTCCCGGTTTTGGTCTGATGCTGGCGGAAGCGCGTGACCATGCCAGCCACCACCACTTTCTCCCTATGCGCAGCTTCGCCAAGCTGCGCAGAAAAGTGTGTCACCTTGTGTTTTAACTGGGTCAGATAGGGCATCAAAGGATGTGCGGAAACATACAAACCGATCAGTTCACGTTCCCACTCCAACATCTCGCGGCGGTCCATCTCACCGCTTTCCGGCAAGACGATCTCTTCTTCTATGTTGTCCGACAAGTTGAAAATGCTCAACTGACCGCATTGCGCAGCGCGGAAATGGCTGGCGCTTACGGACATCATTGTATCCAGTCCTTCCAAAAGCGCTTTGCGCCCGCCAAAACCATCCAGCGCTCCAGCGCGGATCAAACACTCCAGCGCCCGCTTGCCCACCTGCCGCAAATCCACCCGCCGCGCAAAATCGCTCAAACTCTGGAAAGGACCACCCTCCTGGCGCGCCTTGAGAATCCATTCCACAGAGTTATACCCAACGTTCTTAATTGCGCCCAAGCCAAAACGAATCGCCGGTTTATCGTCTGGACGGTCCTCAATTGTGAAATCCCAGTCGCTATTATTGACATCCGGCGGTAGGACATCTACGCCCATGCTGCGGCAATCCGCCACATAAAAAGCCACCTTATTGGTATCGTTCTTGGAAGCCGAAAGCAGCGCCGTCATAAACTCAACCGTGTAATGGGTCTTGAGATAAGCAGTCTGGACTGCAATGACGCCGTAATCGGCGGCGTGGCTCTTGTTGAACCCATAGCGGGCAAAATCTTCCCAGTCAGCAAAGATGGTCTCAGCCGTTTGACGAGGAATGCCGCGTTGCACTGCCCCCTCAACAAACTTCTTACGGTGTTTTTCCACCTCACTGGCTTTCTTCTTGGCAATTGCCTTGCGTAAATCATCCGCTTCAGCAGCCGTGTAATTTGCCAGCCGCATGGCGGCGAACATGATCTGCTCCTGATAAATCGGGATACCATAGGTTTCCTTCAGCACATCCTCAAGATCAGGATGGCGATAGGTCACTTCTTCCAAACCGTGCATTCGCTGAATGTAGGATGGGATAAAACTCATTGGGCCCGGACGGTAGAGCGCCACCATCGCAATAATGTGCGACAGATTTTTTGGTCTCATTTGCGTCAAGTAGCGCGTCATCCCGCTGCCTTCCAATTGGAAGACACCCGCCGTATGACCCTGTCCAAGAAACTCATACGTCTCCGGGTCATCGAGGGGAATGTTTTGTAAAGTGAAGCGAACGCCATGCCGTTTTTCAATCAAGTCACAGGCACGCTGCATGATCGTCAGCGTTGCCAGTCCCAAAAAGTCCACCTTCAGCAAGCCCAGAACATCAATTACCGACATCTCGAACTGCGAGACGGCTTTGATTGGGCTTTCTTCAGACCCGCTGGTTGGACGGTGCAAGGGTAAGTATTCAATGATAGGTTTATCGGTAATAATAACCCCGGCAGCGTGCGTTCCAGCATTGCGCACCACGCCTTCCATGGAAGAAGCCGTGTCAATCAGTTCGCGTAAGTAACCGCTTTCTTCATACAGGGTTTTCAGTTCCGAAATGGTTTCAAGCGCCTCACGAAGCGTGACCGGTTTGCCGGGAATATTGGGAATCAACTTGGCGACGCGATCCACTTCTGAAAGCGGAATATCCATCACCCGCCCGACATCGCGAATCGCCGCGCGCGCCCCCAGCGTACCAAAGGTGATGATTTGCGCCACGCGGTCATCACCATATTTCTGCGCGCAATATGCCATCACCTGTGAACGCTTGTCATCTTGAAAGTCTAGATCAATATCTGGCATGGAAACGCGCGCCGGGTTCAGGAACCGCTCAAAGATCAATCCATGCTCAATCGGCTCAACCAGGGTGATACCCAGCGCATACGCCACCAACGAACCGGCGGCTGAGCCGCGCGCGTTATACCAGATGCCGTTTTCCCGCGCATAGCGGCACAAATCCCAAACGATCAGAAAGTAAGCATCAAACCCCATCTGCCGGATGACATCCAGCTCGTAATCCAATCGCTGGCGAACTTCTGGACTTTTTGCCCGCGCTCCATAACGCTGCTCCACCCCTTCCTCGCACAGCTTTCGCAGGTATGTCGTTGGTGTAAATCCTTGCGGAACCTCAAAGATGGGTAGATGGTAACCCTTCGAAGACAAATCCACATTACAGCGCTCAGCAATCAACAAGGTATTACTGATGGCTTCCGGTACCTCGCGAAACAGTGTCATCATCTCTTGAGGCGAGCGCAGGTAGTACGAGGAATCAGCCATACGCATACGGTTCGGGTCACTTAAGAGCGTACCGGTCTGGATCGCCAGCAGAATATCCTGATAGCGGTAATCCTCTGCGTCTACATAATGTACGTCGTTGGTAGCCACAAAGCGCCCCTGATAGCGAGGACCAAGTTCTAACAGGGCTTTGTTAATGCGTTCCAGCGCCGGAATATTATGCTGTTGCAATTCAAGAAAGAACCGATCTGCGCCAAAAACCTCATAGTACCAATCCAGTTTGCGCCGCGCCTCATCCAGATTTCCCTGTTCAAGCGCGCGGGGAATTTCTGCCGACATACAGCCCGTCGTGCAAATCAACCCTTCCGAATGAGCAGCAAGAAACTCATGATCAATACGGGGGTAGTAGTAAAACCCATCCAGTTGCGCCGCTGTAGCAATCTTAAGCAGGTTTTGATAACCGGTCTGGTTCTCCGCCAGTAAAAGCAGATGATAGGCGGATTTGTCCAGTTTCGAGTCTCGGTCCTGCATCCGGCGAGGCGCCAGATATGCCTCCAGACCAATAATGGGCTTGATTCCAGCCGCGCGGGCGGCATTAAAGAACTCAACCACCCCAAACATGGTGCCATGATCGGTAATCGCCACAGCAGGCATGCCCATCTCCTGGGCGCGCTCAATCAGCTTCTTAACTTTGCTGAAGCCATCCAAAAGAGAATATTCGGTATGCACGTGCAAATGGACAAAGGACATGGCAGCCTGTTCAAATGAGACCACAATAACCCAAAATCATTATAGCACGCGGGTTCTGGATAGCAGAAAATTTTAACCTTCATCAATCTTAAAATATCGAGAGTGTTGAAAAAGTCATATATAGCGCATATCTATACGAAAAACAGGCTGTTTTACCGTCATATATAGGGGGTGTGTTTTGTTTTTTTCAACACCCTCAAATGTCAGCTAAGACTGCAACGCAGTATAATGAAATCATGAATTCTATCCCCGATTCGAAGCAGTCAGCGGAAAACATTCATCTTGAGTTTGAAGTGGACCTTCCGCCTGGAGAAAGCCTTGAGATTTTGATTAATTGCGCCGAGCAAACGACCACTCAGACGGAAAACGGGGACATCATCATCCAACCGGTCAAAAGACCCCATCGGTTCAACCTGAAGCACATCACCCGCTCCATAAAATCTGCCCTGCGCCGCCTACAAACCACGCCATTGCCACTTAATGAAAACTGGCTTTTTCTCTTTGCACTCACAATGTACATAATCACCCGCCTGATCGCGCTGACAGACTTTCCGCTCTCTTGTACCGCCAGGGAAGCGGCTGCCAGCGTTGCGGCTGCTGAACTTCTGCAAAATCGCTTCCATGGGAGCGATGGTACACTCTTGCCCACGTTTTTCAGCGATGGACAAACCCTTTCACTTGGCACGTCGGTTTATCTGCGCGCTATTTGGATTGCTCTTTTTGGTCAATCGCTATGGCTGACGCGACTGTTTAGCATGTTCAGCAGTTTACTGGTAGTTTGGGGTCTAACCTATTGGCTCAAAAACGGTTTCCAGCTCAAAAGCTGGTGGGGTGTTCCCCTGTTGCTTGTAGCAACACCAGGCTGGTTCATTCCTTCCCGCAGTGCGTTAGACTTGACGCTCTTGACCGCTCTCTACGTTGCAGCATTGGCTGCCTATCTGCGCTACCGTCGGGGAAGCCCCGGCTGGCTGTATGGGGCGGTTGGATTTGCAGCCCTGGCGTTTTACACCTCGCCTCCAGGGCGTATTCTCATCCCACTGGTCATTCTGATTCTGCTGGTCATGGATTTTTCATATCACCGCCAACAGGGTGTATTGCGCTGGCGGGTTTCTTTGTTGTTGATTGTCCTTATCCTGCCATTGGTGCGGTTCTTATGGTCTGCGCCGGGCGATATTCTGACCATAGACTGGCTGTTGCCCGGTTCTTTGTGGAGTAACCCGCAACCGCCCGTTATTGGCTTGCATTACCTGCAACATCTCTGGGAGGCACTTAACCCAATCTCCTGGTTTCTGCCGCTCCCGGTTGGTATGGATGTTTACAGCCTGCCATTGTATGGTGCGCTGGGATGGGCAACTTTTCCTTTTTTGCTTATCGGGTTCTGGCTGGTTCTGCGAAAGGCTGGCAGCTCCCCTCCTGCATCGCTTGCGCTGATCGGCTGGCTGGCATCACCGTTCGCTGCCGCTATCTTCTGGAACTTCCGAACAATTGTTTTGCTCATGCTGCCGTTTTGGATTTTGTTCATTGCGCTGGGGCTTGAAAAAACACTGAACCGGCTGGAACAATACCGCCAAAACCTGAAATTGACTCTGGCATACCTGTTGATCATTGCGTTATCTGCTAGCAGTGTAACGATTCTGCTGGATACGCTTTACAATGCACCGCGTTGGTATCCTGACTACGGGCGTAACGGTCTGCAATACGGCGGCGCACAGATTTTCCGCCTTGCCCGGGATTACGCCCTTTACCACCCGGATATGACCATCCGCATCTCGCCAATGTGGTGTACACAGTGCGAAACACTGCGTGCCTTCTTTATCCCGGATAACCCTAAAATCCTGCTCGACCCGCCTACCCGTTTTATAGAATCATTCGATGAGACCGTCGTCAACAACATATTTATCGTGACCAAAGAAGAATATCTCACCCTTGTTGAAAGCGGGCGTTTTGGCGAGATAAACGTCAAAACGATTATTCCCTTCCCTGACGGATCGCCTGCCTTCTTCCTGTTACGCCTGAACTACTGAAAAAAATGTGAGATGAAGCTGTGGATTGCGGGGATCCACTTTATGGTAAACACGGCGGTTTTGTTTCGCAACTGCCTCCATCATTGGCACAGGTTCAAAATTGGTCAACAGCAGAATATACCCACCTGGCGCTAATTGACCCAGCAATTCGTTGACTCTATTCAACGGTACCTCGCCACGCGCCAGCATCTCTGTGCCATTGACCACATACTGTGGCTCTCCCTTGATCCAATCGGGATCACTGGCTTCGGGTGTGAAATGAGTGAATAAAACCGTTTCACCGCCTGACCTTAGTTCCGGTTGACCTATCTCGCGCCGCAATTGATTGACCAGTTCGAGAGCCTCTATATTCCCAATTTGAGCGATTTTTTCCAGCGTTGCCAGTCTGCCAACGGTACGCCGCAATACCGGATTGGTCAGGTTCCTGAATGGTGGCGCAATTTGAATGATCTTCTCTTCTAGCTCGGGATATACACTTAACACATCCTGAAGTTTGCTTTTAGGTGTTATTTCCATATGTCGTCCAGTCCTTGTATGTGCATGTAGGGTTTACGCTTCGTCCTATAAAAACCTTGCATCAATTTTTACTGCCTCGATGGGCTTTATCGTACATCAGCAAACGACGCTCTCCTTCAAGCTGGCGCAGTTCGGTAATATCCTGCGTCACCTCCAGCGTACCCAGATACTCACCCCGTTCGTCACGCACGGCATAATAAGCAATCAATATCATTTTTCCATGTAGGTTGATCCAGAAACGAGCGTAATCCTGCTTACCGGACTTGAAATCGCTCAGTATCTGGTTGACAATATGTACACTTTTGGGCGGATGGCAATATTGCACTTTGCGCCCCAGAATAGCGCGCGTCCGCTCAAAAATACGCTTCTCTCCGGGACTGAAGTAGCGCACCGTATCATCTTTGTCCACAAAGGTCAGGTCAAACGGCAAACTTCGCAACACATGAATTAATTCCCCAAGCTCAAAACTTCCGGTAGGCATTTGAATCCGTCCATCATGGGCAAGGGGTCGCCGAATCTCACGGTGAACTCCGCCCTCGGGCACCCACTCAAACTGTGGTGTATAAAGACAATAACCGATTTCATCACTCTGTAGATAAATGTCGTACCAGTCCTGTTCGGTGAGCAGGTTTAGCGCTGTAGGAAACAGGATTTTTTCCTCCTTATAAACCATATCATCCACTACATCCAGCGCCGGGATCACAGCAAACAGACAGTAGGCTTTGGCTTCAGCGGCATTGATCAGGTTAATTTGCTGTAACCCCTCGATGGTCAACTTTAATGCCTGACGTACTTCGTCATCTTTGCCCCACATAACCATCGGCGGTCCGGGCAGATTGTTCTTTTCAAAGTAGGGAAAGAGCAGGTTTTCTTTACGCCGATAATGTTTATCTACATCCATCAGGCTGTTCAGCAATGACTGAACCTCGCGCATAAGTGAAATTGCTTCTGCCTCATCAGGTAAACCTTGTAATTGATCAATTAGAAGGCGTATCTGCGCGGTTGTTTTGGTCAACTCACGATTTTCCTGAACAAAAGTGTGTATTGGGTGACCAGGAATAGTTTCAGGGGTCTCCTGAAGGTCTAAATGTTTCTTAAGCACACGGGTATGCGTATCGCATAGCTCCTGAATCTTCTCAGCGGGAATACCTTCCTGAATGAGCTGCACTTCCATCAAAAAGACATCGCTGTAATCTGCCTCGTCCAACAGAGTCTCAAGCTGATGCCTGATCTGCGCTTCTGCCGCGCCGCTATGCAACTGGCGAATCAACGCCTTCATAACATTGATTCGTTGCTGACGGTTATTAATCAATTCACTCATCATCACTCCCTGAACTTTTTTTATTAATCTTCCAATAAAAATCGGGGGCGGACAAGTGCATATATTCACCCTTTTTAGATGATTTTTATCCTAATACAGGCCCCAGAACACCCCTTTCAGAAATGGCAAGAGCGAACATACTTATTTTTTGCTCAAAATGAGAGTGTTGAAAAAGTCATATATGGCGCATATCTATACGCAAAACAGGCTATTCTACCGCCATATATAGGGGGTATGCTTTGTTTTTCAACAACCTCCTCAAAAATTCCCTTTGACAATGCTTAAGATTACCGTTATAATATTTCGTGTAGTGCTTAGAGATATAGCTTATTAACTTGAGCCTTTCAAGATTGAATCGCAAGGGAGGGAGCGGTTGGTATTTCGAGAAAAAACGGTTTCACTCTGCAATTTTTCCGGCCGCGTCTTGTTTTGCGACCGGTTTTTTTATCCCTTTACCAGAAGGGAGGTGAGATGCCGTGACAAGCGTTGTGCTTCGCCCCAATGAATCGCAGGATCAACTGCTTAAGCGCTTTCGCAAAAAAGTGGTGAAAAGCGGGATTTTGAGCACCGTGCGTCGCAAGCGCTGGTTTATTTCCAAAAGTGAATTGCGCCGCGTCGAGAAGAAAAAGGCGATTCGTCGAATTAAACGCCGCCAACTTAGTAAAGCTGACGTGAATTCGGGTTAGGCGGGCAAGGGCAGGTACTCGTCCAAGCCCAAAGACGGTTTTGATGGACGGCGGCAGTAAGCAATCAAGCCGCACAGCACATTTACAAAGAAGTTGATGATACTGCGATGGCGAGAGTG
>DAOTYY010000161.1:0-10142 GCA_034434695.1 Anaerolineaceae bacterium | reverse complement strand
CACTCTCGCCATCGCAGTATCATCAACTTCTTTGTAAATGTGCTGTGCGGCTTGATTGCTTACTGCCGCCGTCCATCAAAACCGTCTTTGGGCTTGGACGAGTACCTGCCCTTGCCCGCCTAACCCGAATTCACGTCTGATATTGTTGAAATTATATCCTGTTTCAATGAGAGCGGTAAAAGAGCGTGTGATAGGCAGTATGTTGCAGTATATTATGAATGGTTTACAATTAAATAACAAATGCTTGCCTCAACACATTCACCGTGATACACTTTAATCATGCCGAAAGGTGTTCTTGTTGCCACGCCTCATGCCACATTTGGCGAACTGTTGCGCCTCAGCCTTGAAGAGAGCGGTCGCTATGTTGTGCGTACGGTCACCACAGCCCAAGAAGTGCTGGCAAACGGTTATCGTAACGGTATCGAACTGGTGATTTTGGACTCTGATCTTTCAGATGCATCGGTTGTTGAGGTGGGTACCCGGTTGCGGCAAAAAAACCCGGCGCTTTGTCTGGTAGTTATTCCACCTGAAAACAATCCGCGTCATCCGAAACTGGCTGGTTTCATCGCAGATGGATATCTCAGCCGTCCTTTCTATACTCCTGTGTTGCTGGAAATGCTGGATGCTCTGCTTGAGTCAGTGGATTCGATGACACCTCGGTCTAATTTTTCGCTCTTACCCTCTGATCCTTCTGACCAGTTGCCCTGGCTTCAAAACACGAACCTGGCAACACAGTTTCTTGCCAGCCTGCTACTGGAGACATCTGCTCATGCTGCGCTGCTCATGCGCAATGATGAAATTCTGACCCATGCCGGTCACTTGTCTTTCGAGTCTATCCAGGAAGCATCCCAAGTTCTGGCGCGGTACTGGTCCAAAACGGCTCAGCGCGAGCTGGCGCGTTTTTTGCGTGTCGCCGATGGTGAATACTTGTTGTATGCTGTTCCCGTTCTTGGCAATGTGATGCTGGGGATGCTTTTTGATACTACCATGCGGCTCACTCAAGCGCGTGGGCAGTCATTAAGGCTGGCACATACGTTGGTCACTGAACCCCCTGAAGAAATGGCACAGCCCGCTTTACAGCCTGTGGTTGAACCAGTGACTACCGGGGCACCTGCAGTGGTGGAAGAACAGACTCCGGGTGAAACCAAGCCTTTTTTGCCAGAGGAAGAAACTGCTGAGGTGTCATCCTTTGCACCAGAAGAAGCTGCTCCTGTTTTTGAACCGCCGATACTGCAAACAAAAGAAACGCTAGAATCTCCGCTACGAACCTTGCGGCGCTTATTGCAAAGCGAGGAAAGTCAAGTTGCAATTGGTGATTTTGAGCAGACTTTGCCGCAACCTATAACAATGGAACAGCCAGAGGAACAAAGGCTGGATGCCGTTTTTGCCGAAAACGAAGAGGTTCAGTCTTTTGAGCTACCGGCTGAAGCAGCGCTGTTGCTCACAGAAAAGGTTTTTGAGGCTGGAGAAACTCCCGCAGAACTGTCGGAAGTGTCTGTTCCAGATGAAGGTGAATGGACATTTGAGCGTATCGAACCTGAGATTCAGAAGCCGGCATTTGAAGAATTGCGTGACCTGGGATGGGGAGAGTTAGGAGGACAACCGGAAGAGCAACCGACCGTCCCAAAAGAAACTGAAGAACGGGCGGAGAGCGAACAGTTGAGCGAAGACCTGCCTGAAACTGCTATCCTCTCGCCGCTCGAACTGGAGGAAGAGAGCACTGTGGAGATGCCGTTGACGTCGGATTTCGGAAGCGCCTCTTCAATGCCGCAACCATCTACTCTTGTAGATATGGGAGAATCGGGAGAAACGCGCTCTGGTAAAGAACTTGTCGAAGGGGATGAAGGTTTCTCCGAAGCGGATGTGCAGCGGATCTTGGATATGCTTGCAGAAATGCCTTCTCCTGAACCGCAAAGAAGCCAGCAGGAAGAAATGGATCAATCCTCGGGAGGCTGGGAGTTTCCTGTTAGTGAGATCACCTTTCCTTGGGAAGATACCGCCGCCAATCCAATTTCTGCGCCTGATCTGGCTGCTACATTGCCGGTGACCATTGCAGGCTTGCCGCCAGAGTCAGTGGAAATCACGCGCGCTATCGGTGTCACACGCCCGGTTTTGCGGGCGCGCGATGCCAGCAAAGATACTATCCCGGTGGGAACACATCCTTCGGGGCGGAGCGACTTGCCTCCGGTTCTCAAACGCGAAGAACCCGTTTTGCTTTATACTTGTGTGCTGGTGCCGCAGCCGAGGAAATTTCCCCTCACTGGAAAGCTGGCGCAATTATTGGTGCAGTGGATGGCTGAAATTTGCCAGTCCTTTGGATGGCAGCTTGAAAATGTTTCTGTTTACGCCCAATATTTGCTGTGGACGGTGCGTCTGACGCCAAATATTTCACCGGGAAATGTGGTGCGCTTGATTCGTCAGTACACCTCACAACGAATCTTCAACCAGTTCCCCAATGTGCAACAGCTTGTTTCAGGTTATGATTTTTGGGCGCCCGGCTATTTGATTGTACGCGGGTCTCAACCCCCTGCGATCAATGTCCTTACCGAGTTTATTGATACTGCACACCGCCGTCAGGGGAAATAATCGGTCGGTAGAAAACACAACGGATGAACCCATGCCGCCTACGCTATACCTGATTGATGGTCATGCTCTTGTATACCGCACGTACTTTGCCTTGATGACAGCGGGCGGTGACCGTTTCCGCACCCGCAGCGGCGAGCCGACTGCCGGTAGTTATGGCTTTGCCAGTGTATTGCTTCGGTTGCTGGAACAGGATAAGCCGGAATATCTGGCGGTTGCCTTCGATACAGGCAAGACCTTTCGCAACGAGATTTATTCGGCGTATAAAGCCACTCGTGCCAAGATGCCGGATGATTTGCGTCCGCAGGTTGACCGCATTCGCAGTCTGGTAGATGCTTTTGGTATTCCCCGTCTGGAAATTGAAGGTTTTGAGGCGGATGATGTGCTGGGCAGCGTAACCTCTCAGGCTGTGGCACAGGGGATGGGTGTCAAGATTATCACTGGTGACCGTGACCTGCTTCAGCTTGTCAGCCCGCGGGTGATCGTGAATCTGGCGGGCAGTAAACTTTCGGAGGCAAAGGATTTTACGCCTGAGGAAGTCACCGCATATATGGGGGTTCCGCCGGAGCAAATTGTGGATTACAAGGCGCTGGTGGGCGACCCTTCGGATAATATCCCCGGTGTTCCCGGCGTGGGTGAAAAAACGGCACTTGCTCTTCTCCGTCAATACCCTACGCTGGAGGCAATTTACGATCATCTGAATGAAATACCACAGAAGGTGCGCACAAAGCTGGAAAACGGCAAGGAGTCGGCATTCATGAGCCGCACATTGGCGACTATTCGCACCGATGTACCGGTGGTTCTGGAATTGGAAAAAGCCCGTATGCAATATACCTCGTTTCCAGCAGTGGAAGAATTGTTCCGTGAGCTTGAGTTTCGCTCGCTGATGGGACGTTTGCAAGCCCTTTCCAAAGCGGCAGCCGGAGAGCAAACGACAGTCACCGGAGAGCAGTTATCGTTATTTGGGCAGCCGGTTGTGCGCATAGGACAGCCAGCCGAACATCGTTCGCGAGTGCAGTTGATCAATACTCTGCCGGCGCTGGCAGAATTGCAGGAAAAACTGGAACATGCCGCTGAAATTGCCTTCGATACCGAAACTACCGCCACCGACCCGCTACGCGCCAGTCTGGTTGGCATTTCCATAGCTATTCAACCCGGTGAAGGTTACTATATTCCACTTGGGCATCGCTCGGGGGAACAATTGCCGGTGCAAACGGTAGTCAAAGCACTAACGCCATCTTTCACCGACCCGCGCAAACCAAAGATCGGTCAGAACCTTAAGTATGATTATCTCATGCTGGCGCAATACGGACTGCGACCTGCCCCATTGACGTTTGATACCATGATTGCCGAGTGGTTGATTGACCCTGCCTCGCGCAATTTGGGGTTGAAGGAAATGGCAGAGGCTTACCTGAATGAGCACATGACTCACATCGAGGAATTGATCGGCAAGGGCAAGAGTCAGATCAGTATGGCCGATGTGGCGGCGGAGACAGCGGCGGCGTATGCTGTCGCTGATGCTGAGGTTACCCTGCGGCTCAAACCGCTGTTGCAAGAACGAATGCAACAGGTCAATGCCACCCGATTGTTTAATGAGCTGGAAATGCCGCTCGTGCCGGTGTTGGCTGCAATGGAAGAGGTGGGAATTGCGCTGGATGTGCCGTTCTTTCAGCGCATGTCTGATGAGTTGAAGGAACGCATGGGTGAAATAGAGCGGCGGGTATGCGAGATGGTGGGATATACCTTTAACCTGAATTCAACCCAGCAGCTTTCCAAAGCCTTGTTTGAGAAGTTGCACTTAAGTCCGCCCGACCGGCGCTGGCGGACAACCAGTGGGCATTTTTCCACCTCTGCTGAGGTGCTGGAAGAACTGCGCGGCGAGCATCCGGTGGTTGACCTGATTCTGGAGTATCGGGAGCTTGCCAAACTGAAATCCACCTACGTGGATGCTTTGCCGGCGCAGATCAATCCCCGTACCGGGCGTGTGCATACCTCGTTCAATCAAACAGGCTCGGTTACCGGACGACTGGCTTCTTCCGAACCCAACCTGCAAAATATTCCCACCCGCACCGAATTGGGACACCGAGTGCGCTGCGGTTTTGTCGCCAGCCCGGGAAAGTTATTGCTTTCGGTGGATTATTCACAGATTGAATTGCGCATTGTTGCGCACATGTCGGGAGATGAAGCAATGCTGGCAGCGTTCCGTGCCGGACAGGATATTCATGCTGCTACTGCTGCGGCGATTTACCGTATCCCGATTGATCAAGTCAGCAAGGAACAACGCCGTCATGCCAAGGCGATTAATTTTGGGCTGATTTATGGCATGTCGGCTTTTGGTCTTTACCGCACGACCGATTTGACGCTGGCGGAGGCGGAAAATTTCGTCAAGGCGTATTTCCAGCAATTCCCCGGTGTCAAGCGTTATCTGGATGGCGTTCGCACACTGGCAGCACGTCAGGGTTACGTAGAGACACTGTTAGGTCGCCGTCGTTATTTTCCCAATCTGCGCAATCCGATCAACCAAGCCACGCGTGCCCGCGAGGAGCGCGAGGCGATCAATGCTCCCATTCAAGGGAGTGCAGCAGACATTATGAAGCTGGCAATGATTCGTCTGCCGGGAGCATTGCATACCTCGGGGTTACAGGCGAATATCTTGCTTCAGGTGCATGATGAGTTATTATTGGAGTGTCCGCAAGAGGAAATTTCCTCGACAGCCCGTCTGGTGCAGAACGTGATGGAAAACGCCTATGAGCTTTCTATTCCTCTGTTGACTGAAGCCCGTCAGGGAAAAAACTGGGGTGAGCTTCAACCATTGTAGGATGTTACGGGTCAGAGAATGGAAACTGGTGATCAGCAGCGATTTCAACAAGCCATGAGTCAGGGGCATTCTGCCGCCTGGGATCAGATGTGGCAGCAGGCAGCCGATTATTACCGGAAAGCGCTGGCGGAGATTCCCGATCACCCGTTGGCGCTGACCAGCCTGGGGCTGGCTTTGTTTGAACTTAAGAATTATCAGGAAGCGCTGTATTGTTATCAAAAGGCGGCGCAAATCACGCCGGATGATCCGATCCCGGTAGAGAAGATTGCCCGGATTTATGAACTTCAAGAAAAGACGGCTGAAGCCGTACGGTTTTATTTACAATCTGCAGAACTGAACCTGAAAGCCCGCGATGTTGAAAAAGCTATTCAAAATTGGGTGAAGGTCGTTCACCTCCAGCCGACCGATATTGTGGCGCGCAGTCGCTTGGCAATTGTGTTTGAGCGTATTGGTCGCAAGATGGATGCGATTTCCGAATATCTTTCCATCGCCAGTTTGATGCAGCAAGCTGGTGATGTTCAGAAGGCTTTACAAGCGGTTGAGCGAGCACTGCAAATTATGCCGGAGCATGTTGAGGCACAGCAGACATTGACCATGCTCCGTAGCAATCAGAAGTTACCTCCGCCCGGCAAACCGCGTCCACCAAGCGGACAGTTGCGCCCGCTGGAACCACAGCCCATCACAAAACCCGGTACACCTCAAAAAGAGGAGTTGGACCCGCTTGCTGAAGGACGCCACAGGGCAATGGAAGAATTGGCTGCATTTCTGTTTGAGGAGGGTGAAACAGAAGGGCGCAACGGTCAGGCGGCGCGGCGCGGGCTATCTGATCTAACCCGTGGAACCGGCAGTCTTATCCCACGCCCACAGGTGGACCGCGCTCGTCTTATGGTGTATATCAGTGAAGCCATCGAGGCTCAGATACATGGGAAGGATGAAGAGGCAGCCAGCAACCTGGAGCGCGCCATCGAGAATGGCTTGGGCCTTTCGGCTGCTTATTACAATCTCGGTTTGCTTCAAGCTAATACCAGCTATTCAAGTGCCATTCGCAATTTGCAGCGTTCGGTTAAAAACCCGAAGTACGCTCTGCCTTCCTACCTGCTGCTGGGAAGGGTATACGAGGTGCAGGGTGATTATTCTAAAGCTGCCACATCATATTTGCAGGCATTGTGTTTGGCAGATGTTGAAACCGCCCCTCAGGCTCAGGCAGAAGATATTCGGGTGCTGTATGAGCCGATCATCGAACAATATACCCAGCAATCGGACACAAATTTTCTCAAGAAACTTTGTCAGAGTATTTTTCAACATCTCAACCGAGTCGACTGGCGGCGCTATCTTGATACGGTGCGTCAGCAGGCTTTATCCGAAACCGAAAATGGCCAGCCTATCCCGTTATTTGAATTATTGATGGAAACCAGCGGCAGCGAAGTTGTTGAAAGCATGGGGCGCATTCGTGAGCTAGTCAGGCAGAAGAAATACCGTTCCGCCATGGAGGAGGCATACAGCGCATTGCAATCTGCCCCTTCCTATCTGCCGTTGCATGTTCAAATGGGGGAAATCTTGCTTCAGCAAGGACGCAATCAGGATGCGGTCAACAAATTCTTGCTGGTTGCAGAGCTGTACAATTTACGCGGTGAAACTGCTCAGGCGATACGTTTATTGAACCGTGCCGTCAAATTGATGCCCATGGACATAGGATTGCGCACACATTTGATAGAACTATTGAAGGCTTCTTCGCAGATTGACGAGGCAGTCGAGCAATATGTTGAATTGGCTAATGTCCATTATCAACTGGCTGAACTGGATGCAGCCCGTCAGACTTATATGGCTGCATTACACCTGGCGCAAAAGGCACCGACCGACCGTTCCTGGAACGTGCAAATCCTGTACAAGATTGCTGATATTGATATGCAGCGTTTGAACTGGCGGCAGGCGATCCGCGTCTTTGAGCAGATTCGCACGCTGGAGCCGGAGGATTTTAAAGCACGCTCTTCACTGGTTGAGTTGAATTTTTGTTTAGGGCAGGATGCCGCTGCGCTTGCAGAAGTGGATGGCTTTGTCGCATTGCTGGAGAACAGCGGCAAGGCGGCGAAGGCGGTTGATTTTCTGAAAAGGTTGATCGCTGAACAACCCGATCGCGTGGACCTGCGCAAGCGGCTGGCAGACTTATATATCCGCCATAGACGGGTGAATGAAGCAGTTGAACAGCTTGATTGGATTGCCAACCGCTTGCTGGATGCAAAGAATGTGCGCGGGGCAATGAACGTTCTGCAGACAATTATCGAATTTAACCCGCCGGAAGTCGCCTCTTATCGGGAGGCTTTGCAAAAACTGAAAAATCAACCAGCTCGAGATATCTGAACACCGAGGGGGAATTCAACCACTTGACACGATTGGTTCTGTCATTTACCATAACCTCGTGAACGATCTGCAGCTTGTCCAGTACGCATTACAAGGGGATCTGGATGCGTTTAATCGCTTGGTGTTGGCTTATCAGGATATGGCATACAATCTGGCTTACCGCATCCTTTCGGATGCGGATGCTGCTGAAGATGCCACTCAGACGGCGTTTCTCTCGGCATACCGGAATTTGCACCACTTTCGCGGTGGATCGTTTCGCGCCTGGTTGTTGCGCGTGGTGACCAATGCCTGTTATGATGAATTGCGCCGCCAGCAACGTCATCCTGTTACCGCGCTGGAGCCTGTCCATGAAGAAGATGATGATGAGATTGAATCGCCTTCCTGGCTGGCGGATAGTTCCCCCTCGCCGGAACAGCAAATCGAGACGCGCGAGCTGGAGCGCGCTATTCAAAATTGTCTGGATGAATTGCCACTCGATTTTCGTACTGTGGTGATTATGGTAGATATTCAGGGACTGGATTATCAAGAGGCTTCGCTGGCAATTGGGAAGCCCCTGGGGACGGTGAAAAGCAGGCTGGCGCGCGCTCGGCTGCGTTTGCGTGATTGTCTGGAACATCTGGCGGAACTTTTGCCTGCTAATCTGCGTTTAGGTTTAAGGGAATGGCGATGAAGACGCAGATTTCATCCCGCGACTGGTATTTGTTGAACGAGTATATAGATCATCAGCTCGACGTTGCAGCGCGCACACGTCTTGAACAGCGGCTTGAGCGCGAACCCGAGCTGCAAGCTGCACTGGAATCTTTACGGCGCGTGCGCGCCGTTCTGCGCTGCGCACCGGTGCATAAAGCGCCGCGCAGTTTTGTCCTTACGCCGCAAATGCTACCTGCCCGCCGGAGTATCTTCTCATGGGTGCCGGTTTTGGGGGTTACCTCAGTTCTGGCGGTGATATTGTTGGCGGTTTCCTTTCTGGTGCAGTGGGCGCCGACGGTAAGTGCCCCAATGGCTGCTAAAGAGGTGGCTGCGCCGGCAGAGATGGCGGTGGTAGCTACCGAGGCGGCTGAACAGGCGCCAACTCCGGTGATCATTTATTGGGGTGGTCCGCCCGTCGTGCAGGATGATAGGGGGCGCGGCGGCATGGGTGGTGTCGGCGGTGGCGGTGGAGCGCCGGAGACGACCGTTCTTATGCCCACCTCTCCTCCGGCTGCACAGAAACTTGTCCAGCCAACAGAGGCGTACATGCAAACCGAGAATATCCAGCCGGCTCCCGGTGAGCAAATGGAAACCCCTGTAGTTGTAGAAGAAGGCTATGCAGCGGAAGGCGCTCTTTTGGCACCTGCAGAGCCACAGCTAGAAAGTACCCCTGTTCCGCTTATTGAGGTTACTGAAATGCCGCTGATTACCCCCTCTGTACCAACGCCCACCTATATTGTGGAAGGTGGTCCTGCTTTACCCCAGCAACCAGCGGTGTCTGAGGAATTGCCTTCTGAGCCGGGTGGTCCAATTCTCGGCATCTCTAAAGCCGTATCTCCAACCTTTCTACCTGCTGAAACCCCATTGCCTTCTCAACGCGCGGATGTCGGTGAGCGGAGAGTTTTGGCTGCGGGTCTTTCGTTGGTTCAGGTTGCACTGGCAGCGGTTGCTGTGTTGACCGGAGTGGTCGCGCTGATTCTGCATTTTTCGAGGAAACCTTGAGCGAATCATCTATTCGTTTTTGCCCGCGCTGTGGGACACCTGTTGTCCAACAAGAAGTATTGCATGAACTGCGTCCGGTTTGCCCTTCCTGTGGTTATGTTCATTATGATGATCCGAAAGTAGCGGTGGCGGTTGTTGTTTTACAGCAAGGCAAAGTGTTACTGACCCGCCGCATTTATCCGCCCGAAGAGGGGTGCTGGACGGTGCCGGCAGGGTTTATGAATGCTTTTGAGGAGCCAGTCGGCGCGGCTGAACGCGAATGTCTGGAGGAAACAGGGTTACAGGTGCGGGTGACTGGTTTGCTGGATGTGCTGGGCGGACGCGAGCACCCGCGCGGTGCAGATGTGTTGATTGTTTATCTGGCAGAAGTGGTTGGCGGTGAGCTAAAAGCCGGCGATGATGCTTCTGCGGCGGCTTTCTTTCCGCTGGATGAACTGCCGCCGCTGGCGTTTTCTTCCACAAAAAAATTGCTTGCACAATTGAAACAGTAAGAAACTCTCCTGGTTTTCCAAAATTCGTAATGTGTCGAAGACATACGACAGAGAATTGACTTTTTTTGTAACTCACCTTACGCAGATTTGAGTAAACTTGGTGTATGAAAAACGGCAAACTCCTGGACTTGTACAGCGACTATCTGATAAGCGCCTTTGGGCAAACCACCGCGACCGGGCTGTCCTCCCTGTTGGATGGT
>DAOTYY010000160.1:0-2496 GCA_034434695.1 Anaerolineaceae bacterium | reverse complement strand
AAATCATCGACATCACAGAATAAAACGAGTAAACTGTCCATTGAGGGTCTCCTGGGGTTTCAACTGTTGTTGTGGTAACAAAAGTTTACTCCCTTTTGGAGATCCTCTCCTTATCCCGAACTCACGTTATGTTAACTTTCTGTAGCGAGGTGTTAATCGCCAGCGAATGGGCGGTAGGAAAGACCGCTACCATGTTGCCTATCTCTTCAGTGATTGGGTGTTTGCGATACTCAAAAGGTTGTGAAACCGCCATAAGTGGTGGGGTTGAATTGGGGTCAATCACTACATTATTCTCACAACCGATTCCCCAATCAGTGCTGAGGTACTGCCAAAGCTGATCAGTAGTCGGATTAAAGTTTGTTATTGCAGGTGGTTCGGTAAGTAAAATTAGAGCGCCGCCACTGTCCAGATAGGTTCTCAAAGCAGAGACCTCGTTTCCCATTAGAGATTTCAGAGGGTTTAGAATGATCACTTCCACTGCTGATGGAGGAACATCTGGCTGAGTTAGGAGATTCAATGTATTGAGAGTGTAATTTTTACTGAGCAGATTTTGTCTCAATTGAGAGTACATGCCTTCTTGGTCTTGCGGAATTGATTCGCCGTGTCCGGTGAGAAAGTAAATTATCCGCGCGTCAGGATTAATGAGACGAATAAGTGCTGAGGTAAGTTTCTGTTCAGAAGGATTTGCCACATGCTCCATTCGCTTACCCATCAATAGCACAATGGTTCCGTCTTGTGTTACGCCTGCTTTCTTTGCAGCAATTGGATTGGCAACCGGGTCAATAAACTGGTAGTCGAATTTACCCTGACTGTGGAATTTGTAGTTTTCAAGCAAAGTGCGGGCTTTTTGATTGGGGATGTCTTTTGTATAAAACGCCCTTACTAGAACTTTATCTGTCAGGCTTTGAATCACTTGCACACTTTGATGCGAAAGAGTATTGTCTTTGCTTTCTGACAGATCCCAACCCAGTAAAGTTTTATGCGCCAGGTAATTCACAATTGCCAAGATACCAATAATGGCAAGGGTAGATAAGAGAGCATCGTTGCGGTGATGCGCTTGATTTCCCGTTACTGTCCTGAGTGTGCGTTTTGGATCGAAAAGCACATAAAAAGCCAGTCCAACAAGACAAATGCCAAGGCTGACCTCTAGTAGAAAGGTAAGGCGGTGCTGAACAAAGTAAATACTACCAGATATAAGCAGAGCAACCAGGGAGAGACACAAGCTCAGAGAAGCGTATTTTTTTAGCTTCATTCATGCCACCTTCTCATCTCTAGAGAGGTTTTACCAATCAATAATGCAAGAAATGTCATGCTCAAAAAATACACCACATCTTTGAGTGCGACGAAACCGCGTAGAAAACTGGTTACCATGTGAGGTGCAAAACTGAGATACCTAAGAGCTTCTTCGGATATCGAAGAACTACTGGTGGGCTGTAATAATACGCCAAATAACCAGAAAAAAAGCAGAATGCTGAGTGTTGCAAAATAAGTAACAATTTGATTGGAAAAGAAAGATGAAACAGCCACACCAAAAGCTAGCATTGTTGCAGTCAGAAAGATCAACCCTGCGTAAGCGGCTATCAGTGTTCCCCAGTCAATACCTGGGTCAAGTAGGTGATTCAGAATGAGCGGATAAATAAGCGTCAGTCCCAACAAGGTCAAGGCAAAAAGGAAAGTTCCTAACCATTTACCAAAAACAAATTCCCATTCTCGAATTGGGGTAGTCAACAGTAATTCAAGTGTGCCGTTTTTTTCTCTTCTGATAGGGACCGCATGGTGATTGCCGGGGTGACAAAAAGCAGGATGCTGATAAGAGGCCCAACAAAAATATCAATATTAGGGATAGTTGGCTGATAAATGGGGTGATAAAATCTGAGGTAAGTTTCCAACTGGTTGACGAAGATAATCCCCAAAATCAACAGGAATAGTGTCGAGACCATATAGGCAATTGGGCTGATAAAGTGCAGGCGATATTCCCGACGTGCAATTATCCAGGCATTATACATTTTCTAATTGTGAATCCTATAATCACTAAAGGTGGGTAATTCGGGTTCATCACGGGTCAACTGGATAAATATCTCTTCCAGACTCATATTTACAGGCTGCAGGCTCAACAAATCATAACCGGCATTAACAACCGCTCGCGCAATTTGTGGACACATCCCATCACTGGAATTTGTTTCAATTTCCAATGTGTCCTCTTCTTTACAGCTAATGCTGATGATGCCTGTCATACCTGCTATCAGGCGAACAATATCTTCTGCTTCTCCTCTGATCTTCAGCAACACACGCTGGGTACCCATTATTCGGTTTTGCAATCCCTCTCGAGTGTCTTCGGCGACAATTTTGCCTCTATTAATGATTAACTCACCTTACGCAGATTTGAGTAAACTTGGTGTATGAAAAACGGCAAACTCCTGGACTTGTACAGCGACTATCTGATAAGCGCCTTTGGGCAAACCACCGCGACCGGGCTGTCCTCCCTGTTGGATGGTG
>DAOTYY010000159.1:0-4439 GCA_034434695.1 Anaerolineaceae bacterium | reverse complement strand
CACTCTCGCCATCGCAGTATCATCAACTTCTTTGTAAATGTGCTGTGCGGCTTGATTGCTTACTGCCGCCGTCCATCAAAACCGTCTTTGGGCTTGGACGAGTACCTGCCCTTGCCCGCCTAACCCGAATTCACGTTCTATTAGCTATGTTTATTTTCCCAATTGGTGCTCTTACACTCAATAATATATCGCCAAGTTGTGCAATTCTTGTTGGAGCTGTGCAGTATACTCTTGGAACTGGATGTCGATAACCAAAGTCAGCTATACCTTGGAAGAAAGGCAATCCCTCCATACGCTCGTTATACGTGCTACCTGGTGGAGATTGCCCCATCAAGATTTCAGCAACTTTTCCAAGCGTTACTTCCTGCCACTCACCCGTCATAGCCCAATTCTCCCAACGCTCGCTGTAAATCTTCCGTCCAGGGCGCCTCTTCCCATCCTTCTCTGAATACCCGGAGTTCCGAATCAACGATTCGTCCTATTCGTGTAAATAATCCGAAGCAGTACCCATAATCAGGGTCTTGAGTAAAAGCGCAGAGTTTTTCGATATCGTGAGTCTCTGCAATTCCGCTGGCTTTCTTGACTTCCAGGACAATCAGATTTTGGTCCGTTCGGCGCCGGTGCACAATCATATCGGGAAAAACTGTCCTGGCAGTTTATAGGTGAGGGAACGTTCATTGGACCCCACATCCAGCAAATCCTGGTCGTAGCAGCATAATCGGCAAATAGCGGCAATGACCCGCTGCTTGATGTCATTTTCATTTGGGTAAGACCCTTCAGAGATCATCTTTTTTCTCGGCATGCAATCATCCCCGAAAAGGCGTTGTTATTACCGTTTCGTTTAATAACGTTTAGGGTTATTAAACGAAACCGCCAGAACGTTTAATAAGAGGGTTGGGCTGTCTTGAATGTGTGACTTTAATTTATTCACAAGGCTTCTGTTCCCTCGCTCAGAATGCTCAGATACCGGCGATAAGCAAAAACCCGATTACGGCGCTGACCGGTAATCTCATGGACGATTTCAAGCTTCTCCAGATTTTCCATTGCCCGGGATACCGCCGGAAAAGACAGATTCGTCCGCTCACAGACCTGATTCAAAGTGACCAGAGGGCGCTCACAAAGCACACGATACACACGCAGAGCGGTTGAAGCCGTTCGCTGATGTTGTTGGATGCGCTGTTCATCCTGCTGGAAAAGATTGATAAGCCGTTTAGCCGTTTCCACTGCATTGGTGGCAGTGTGCTCGACACCTTCCAGGAAAAAATCCACCCAGGCTTCCCAATCCCCCTCAATGCGAACAACATCCAGCAGGCGGTAGTATTCGGCGCGATGCTGTTTGAAAAACAAACTGAGGTAAAGAAGCGGTTGAGAGAGCAGTCCGTCATGGTGAAGGATGAACGCAATCAGCAAACGGCCTAAACGCCCGTTTCCATCCAGAAAGGGATGAATGGTCTCAAATTGAACATGCGCAAGCGCGGCTTTAATCAGTGCAGGATAGGGATTATTCTCACCATGCAGAAAGCGCTCCAGTTCCGTCATGCAATTTTGTACATAATCTGGCGGCGGGGGGACAAAATGAGCATTGCCCGGGCGGGTTCCTCCAATCCAGTTCTGTGTGCGGCGGAATTCACCTGGAGACTTTTCACTGCCACGACCACGGGAAAGCAACACCGCATGCATTTCTCGAAGTAAACGATTGGAAAGAGGGAAGCCCTCACGCAAGCGCTTCAGCCCATGCTCCAGCGCCGCCACGTAATTGGACACCTCAACAACATCATCCAGCGGAGCCCCGGGGGCTTCTTCCAGTTCAAACAGCAGCAGTTGGGCTAACGACGATTGCGTGCCTTCAATTTGTGAAGAAAGAACCGCTTCACGGCGCACGTAGGCATACAGGAAAAGGTCAGGATCCGGCAAAAGCAAGGTTACGCTATCCAGCCTGCCCAATGCCAGCGTTGCGCGCTCCAATAACTGCTGGCGTTGAGCCGTCATCTCCAGCGGGGGGTGGGGTGGAAGCGGGTTGGGAATAAAAGCGCGGATCGTCTCTCCACCTGCTTCAGTTACTTCATAGCGTCCTGTCAATCCACGCCGCATCAAATGCTCCTTATTTCCGTTTGGTTAAATACGAGTTTTCGTTATTAAGCGATTCGGGCAAAACGTTTAATAAGCCTTTACTCCAGAAAGCCTAACTCTTCCAGATTCCGCTGAATTGCCTCGTTCAACCGCCTCGCCTCTGCCACCTGCGCCTGCCACTCTGCTGTCAAACGGCGCATCTTCTGCTCAAAAGGTTCACTATCCTCTTCCTTCGGCGCTGCGCCCACGTAGCGCCCCGGCGTCAGCACGTAGTTGTGTCCGCGAATCTCCTCCAGCGAGGCAGATTTGCAGAAGCCGGGGAGATCGGCATACCCGTTATCGCCGGTGCGCCAGGCGTGGTAGGCAGCGGCAATCTTGCGGATGTCCTCATCGGTCAGTTCACGGTGGGTGCGGTCCACCATCCGCCCCATCTGGCGGGCGTCAATGAAAAGCACCTGTCCGCGGCGCAGTTCACCCTTGCCGCGCCGCAGGAACCACAGACACGCGGGAATCTGAGTCGAGTAGAAGAGTTGTCCGGGCAGGGCAACCATACAGTCCACCAGATCAGCCTCGATGATACCGCGGCGGATCTGCCCCTCACCGGATTGATTGGAAGACATGGAGCCGTTGGCCAGCACAAAACCCGCCACCCCGCCCGGCGCGAGGTGATAAATCATGTGCTGTACCCAGGCAAAGTTCGCATTACTATTCGGAGGGGTCCCGAATTGCCAGCGTTTGTCCTCGCGCAGGCGTTCCCCGCCCCAGTCCGAAACATTGAACGGCGGATTGGCCAGAATGTAATTGGCCCGCAGGTCGGGAAAGCGGTCGTTGTGGAACGAGTCGCCCTGGGCAATCTGACCTTCAATGCCGCGGATGGCCAGGTTCATTTTGCATAGCCGCCATGTATTGTAGTTGGATTCCTGACCGTAAATGGAGATGTCAGCTTTGGCCCTGCCCCCGTTGCCATTCCCGGTTGCATGAGCGCGGACGAAGTTCATGGACTGCACAAACATGCCGCCCGAGCCGCAGCAGGGGTCGTACACCCGTCCGCGGTATGGCTCGATCATCTCGACCAGCAGTTTGACCACACACTGCGGGGTGTAGAACTCACCGCCCTTTTTGCCCTCGGCGCTGGCAAACTGGCTGAGGAAGTACTCATACACCCGTCCCAGAACATCCTTGCCGCGGGCGGCTTCGTTGCCCACCTGAACATTGGAGATCAGGTCAATCAACTGTCCCAGACGTTGTTTATCCAACGCGGGGCGGGCGTAATCTTTAGGCAAAACGCCTTTTAAAGCAGGATTATCGCGTTCGATGGCCGTCATGGCATCATCAATGACCTGCCCAATGATTGACTGACGGGCTTGTGCCTGTATCTTTTGCCAGCGTGCTTCAGGCGGCACCCAGAAGATGTTTCTGGCGCGGTATTCGTCCGGGTCTTCGGGGTCAGCCCCTTCTGTCCGTTCACGTTCCAGCTGGGCGTGATATTCCTCAAAAGCGTCTGAAATGTACTTCAGGAAGATCAACCCCAGCACAACATGCTTGTACTCAGCCGCATCCATACTCCCACGCAGAGCGTCTGCTGCTGCCCACAATTCCTTTTCAAAACCCAGGACTGCGCCGTTGCTTTGTGAATTTGCCATGAAGACACCACCCGACTCAATGAAATTGCCCGCGGCAGGCAGTTCACTTGCGCGGGCGGCAAAAGTTTGTTATGCTAGTCTTTGCCGCAACGCGCCTCCACCGCGTTGCCTTTCCAGCCTCGCCGATGTCAGCGGCGGGGCTGAAATTCTTTCTGATTTCATTTTACTTAGATGGCACAATGTGTCAAGCCGAAAGAGGCGAATGCCACGCTTACCATAACTCGCGGCAGGGGGTGAATTTGAGAGCATCGGTTCACGATTACCCCTTCACTTCTATCTTCTTAGCCTTTCCGCAGACAAGAGCGAGATGGGATTCATTTTCCATGAATTTTGGATTATCAATACCTGGTTCAATCTTTTCTCACAGGAGATTTCCATGAACAAACCTATTACTTTGAACCAGGCAATCTCTTTCTTCCTTGAAGCCAAGAAGGCGCAGCGTCTTAGTCGAAACACTTTAATTGACTATGAGAGAACTCTCAGTCGTTTCAAGCAGTTTTTGCAGAGTGATCCCTTGATAGACTCGATCACTACCACAGACATCCGTCGTTTTCTGAACAGCCTCTCTCATTTATCCAAAAAATCTTTGCGCAATGTGTACATTGGCTTATCGTCCTTATGGACATGGTTGATAGAAGAAGAATATACCGATATCCATCTCATCCGGAAAATTAAACCGCCGAAGCCAGAAATCAGAGCCATTGAACCGTATACTCCTGAAGAATT
>DAOTYY010000158.1:0-5601 GCA_034434695.1 Anaerolineaceae bacterium | reverse complement strand
TTTCTGTTTTGCGCTTGACATCTGGCAGCTGCAGGACAACAATCGACATGGCGATCTCCGTTGTGATGGTGGTATCTATCATCTTACTCGGAGCTCGCCTATTTGTCAAAACCAACCATCTATGTTACAGACACAATGCACCAGGACTCTTCACACTTGCTCAAGCCATGCGCCAACTGGGTCAGGTGAGTGTCCTAGCTCCCGACCACAACTGGTCGGCTTCAGGACATGCAAAAACCTTACACCGTCCAATCCGTGTTAAAGAAGTGACACTACCGGACGGGACACCGGCTCTCGCCAGTGATGGCGCCCCTTCCGATTGTGTGGCACTGGCAATACTGGGACTGCTGCCACAGCCCATTGATCTGGTCGTTTCTGGAATCAATCCTTACGCCAATCTAGGGCATGACCTGACGTATTCGGGCACTGTCACCGCAGCAATGGAAGCTGCCGTCTGGGGCATCCCAGCAATAGCAATCAGCCTGGATGGTCCAGAAGCCGGCACAGAAAATGTGGACTATCAACCAGCCGCCAGCATAGCCGTTCAAGTTGCCACACTCATCTTTAAATACCCTCTGCCGCCTGAAACCGTGTTAAACGTGAACGTACCCAATCTGCCACTGGATCAAATGAAAGGCTATCAAATTACCCGTTTGGGTTTGCGCATCTATCGCGACGAATTAATTCGCCGCGAAGATCCGCGCGGCAAACCATATTACTGGATTGGCGGTGATTTCCCACTGGGAGTGCCGGAAAAAGAAAGTGACGTTGGCGCGTTGATGGAAGGCTACATCTCGATTACTCCCATAAAGCTGGACCTGACAGCCCATGAGCTAATAGACACCCTGAAACGATGGGAATGGCCCAACTTAGAGAAACGCGAAAGCTGAACTTGTAAAACAGGTCTGGTTTCTGCTATACTCTAATTGAGCCATGTCCGCCATAATCCAACCTCACAGAAAGGAGATCTGGAGATGCAATTTACAGTGCGCGATTGGATGATGGACCTTGTTGTCTTTGTTGATCCTGAAGCCACCGTAGCCGAAGCATTAGCAATGATGCGCCGGAGATACATTCAGAGTCTGATCGTCAAAAAGACTGCCGAAAACCCTGAATACGGTATCGTTACCTCGCGTGACATCAGCGATAAGATTGTTGCTCAGGACCGCAATCCGCGTGACCTTAAGGTCAAGGACATCATGTCCTCGCCAATTATCACCGTGCCGGAAGATATGAGTCTTAAAGAATGCGCCCTCATCATGAAAAAACACCGCATACACCATTTACCAGTGATTAATAAAGACGGTGAGATTACCGGTATGATCGCAGCGGCTGACTTTCTGGTCGCCGCAGAAGCCATGAGCAAAGAACCGGGTGAGCATTTGAGTTGAGGATTTCCACCACCTCAAACCTTGACGGCGCATCAGGTATAATATAGCCCAATGCGCCGAATTTTTTTTAGCTTGCTGTCTGCTTTTCTGGTAACGATATGGGCGGTGACCATTCCCGTCAACGCCAGCGCTGTTTACCAGTCAGCAACCCAGGCAGCAGACCCTTATGCCATCATTGCAGAAGTCAATGCTATCCGCATCGCCAATGGTTTGCCAGCCCTCGAAATTGACCCGATCCTGATGAGCACTGCTCAGCAGACATCTGCCACGATGGCAGCGTATAGTTCCTGTGCGCATTTGGGTGGTGTTAGTGACCGCATCGCTGCGGCTGGTTATGGAAGCGGGGCAAAAGTCTGGGCAACAGAGAACATCTCTTGCGGGATCAGCAAAACTGTGCAGACCATTGTGTATCAGGACTGGGCAGATGAATTGCACATGCTGCCAATGACCAATCCAAATTACCGTCATATAGGCGTTGGTGTCACAACGATCAACGGTTATTCCTATTATGTGCTACACGCCGCATACACATCGGGCAATCCTGGCAGTGCCGGCTCATCCTCCACCGCCGCTACCCCAAAACCGACGATCTCGCAGCGGATTATCCCTGTTGAAACATCAACTCCCAATCCAGACGGTTCTATCGTCCATGTCGTTCAGGAAGGGCAGGCTTTGTGGAGTATTGCCATCGCCTATAACGTCAAAATTGTGGATATCGCCGCCCTAAATCCATTGATTGATCCCAATAATCCCGTGTTGTATGTTGGACAAAAAATCATGATCCGTGGACCTTCTACGCCCACGATATCGCCGACAGCCACCAACACATCACCTCCACCCACTCGTACACCAGTGCCAACTTTCACCCCGCGCCCAACCATCCCAACACGTACGCCGACTGTGACATCAACGGCTACTCGACCGCCGATACTTCCTGAGATTCCCTCACTTAAAAGCGGCGAAGCGCGCTGGTTAGGGATTGCGATTATCGTTATCTGCGCACTGGGTCTCATCTCTGTATTGACGACCTTTCTGGGTGAACGCAAGCAACCGCCGCTTTCCTGAATGGATCAGAAAACCCGCCTGTTTCTCATTCTACCGTTCTTGGTCGCCTCGTGGATTGTTTCTTCTCAGGCAGAACCAGCGTATGCTCTTCAATCTACACCACCGGCACCCGCTGACTTGATCGCCGCAGTCAATAAACTGCGCGCCAGCCGAAACCTGCCACCATTAAGAGCCGATACAGCCCTCATGAACGCTGCACAGGCACACGCTGCCTATCAGGCTTCAATAGGTTACTTTACTCACCTTGGAGCTGGCGGCACCAATGAAACCAATCGAGCACGGGCTGCCGGCTATGGCAATGGCGCCAATATCATCTGCGACGAAGCTGTTGCGCTTGCTCAGCTTGCTACCAGCGTGGATTATGTTGTAAACACCATCTGGAATGATTACGATCATCGCGAACAGATCATACTCAACCCACAATACACGGATGCCGGCGCCGGGATTGCTGAGAAAAACGGAGTGGTATATTACACGCTTGATGTATGCGCTATCCAGAATAAGAGCACCAGCGAAGCACATATCACAATGACCCCAGAAGCAATCATGCCCCAGCAGACTGCAACACCGCGCCAGAACGGCTCCATCATCCATGTCGTCCAACCCGGTGAAACTGTCTGGAGTATTGCCATGGCTTATCAGGTCAGTGTGGATACGCTGATTGCCCAGAACGGTCTAAGCACCAAAAACCCGCTCATTTACCCCAATCAACAGCTCCTGGTTCGCCCGGCTTTCACGCCAACCATTCCCCCTACTATCACCAGAACACCGCGTCCCCCCACCCGCACGCCTCGACCGACCTTCACGCTGCGCCCCACCCAACCCACTGCCACTATAAATGCCACTACGGAAGAGACCAGACCGCCAAAGCTCATCAGGATGCCCAGATTGAGCCATCAGAACTTTGCTTTTATTTTGATTGGCATCTCAATTCTGGGCATCCTTGTTCTGCTCGCAGGCAGTATCAACACAAAAAAGCAGCCGCACGATTAGGAAAACTATCAAATCCATCAGATCATGAAATCCTCACCTCGCCATAAACCATGATCTGGCGCATGGGGAAGCTTTTGGTGAGGATGAGACCTATGGTTTTCCGTTCCCTGTTCCACAACTATCCACTCGCCTTGTCTTCCATACATTGGTTGAGCAGAATATTTTTCAATTTTGCTTTCCAGTTCCTCCAGACGACTGATTACAGCAGCCAATGTAGTGCCAATCGTATCCGGCAATTTGTCATGATTTAAATCAGGAGCCGCTGGGCGCGGCTGACTACGTACAACCACCTGCCCAGGAACCCCCACGACCACCGAATTGGGCGGAACATCCTTAACGACCACTGCATTTGCACCAATACGACTGCCCTCACCAATTGTGATAGCCCCAAGAATTTTTGCGCCTGCCCCAATGACCACATTGTCCTGAATTGTAGGATGTCGTTTGCCCTTATTCAGACTGACCCCGCCCAGCGTCACACCGTGGTACATGGTCACATTGCAGCCAATTTCCGCCGTCTCACCAATAACCACTCCCATACCGTGATCAATAAACAGGTTTGAGCAGATCTTCGCACCTGGATGAATCTCTACGCCAGTCCAGCCGCGCACAAGATGCGAGACCAGCCGCCCAAGCAGCTTAAAGTGATGCGTCCACAGCCAATGTGCCACACGATAACCCCATACGGCATGCAAGCCGGGATAGCACAAAATGACCTCCAGTGTGCTTCTTGCCGCAGGGTCTCGTTCAAACACTGCCTGAATATCACCCTTCATCTTTTGAAACAATGAAATGCCCATTCCCCAAGTTCCTTCGAACCCTACTCTGCCAGGTCAGCATATAATGCTGTGCTTAAATAACGCTCACCAAAGGAAGGAATGATCACCACAATCAGTTTGCCGGCATTCTCGGAGCGTTTTGCAACCTGTAGAGCCGCCCAGGTGGCAGCGCCGGAAGAAATACCGACCAGGAGACCCTCCTCGCGCGCCAGTCGCCGGGCGGTGGAAAAAGCATCTTCCGCCTTCACACGTATCACTTCATCGTAAATTTTCGTATTGAGAACGTCCGGCACAAAACCGGCGCCAATCCCTTGAATGGGATGCGGGCCCTTCTGCCCGCCAGAGAGGACTGGTGAGGCATCTGGTTCCACCGCAACCATTTTTACCGAAGGTTTACGCGTTTTCAGTACCTCCCCCACCCCAGTGATTGTTCCACCGGTACCAACTCCGGCAACAACAATATCCACCAATCCATCCGTATCACGCCAGATTTCTTCAGCAGTTGTACGGCGATGGATTTCAGGGTTTGCCGGGTTCCGAAACTGCTGGGGCATAAAGTAACGTGAATCACTGGCAACCAGTTCCTCAGCTTTGCGGATCGCACCAGCCATCCCCTCTGATCCGGGGGTTAGAATCAGTTCAGCGCCATAGGCACGCAGCAACATCCTCCGCTCTTTACTCATCGTTTCTGGCATCACCAGCGTACAGGCATATCCCCGCGCTGCGCATACCATTGCCAGGGCAATTCCCGTATTGCCGCTGGTCGGTTCAATGATGATCGTATCGGGCTTAATAAGACCAGCCTCCTCAGCCGCTCGAATCATGGATACACCAATACGATCCTTCACGCTATGCGCCGGATTGAAATATTCCAGTTTCAACACCACATCTGCCACAGCACCATTTTTTACCCGCTGCAATCGTACCAGCGGCGTATTTCCAATCAACTCGGTTACATCATTTGCGATTTTCATGACCCAAGCTCCTTAAACATGAACTGTTAACAAAAAAGCCGACCGGCAAAACGGTTTTCCAGCGCAGTGCGCAAAGCAACAAAGATTATCTTGCGGAACTGCTAACTGCCGCCATGCCAGTCGGCTGTATTCTCTCTATCAAAGGGCGGCAGCTAGAAGTCCCGCCCTGTACACATGCAAATCAACATGTTTACTCCAATTTGTATCATATATATCAACAATCATAACAAATAGTTACCTATCCGTCAATATCCAAGACGATTGGTGTTTGTAACATCAGCGGTGGGTGAATTTCGGGAAAAGGCAAAAGGCAGGAAGTCCCCCTGCCCAATAACAGCTTAGAAAGCAGCACCGGACCCAGCCAGGAGCAGTGCAGCCCACATGCCCTGCCAGGATTTG
>DAOTYY010000157.1:0-51529 GCA_034434695.1 Anaerolineaceae bacterium | reverse complement strand
CACTCTCGCCATCGCAGTATCATCAACTTCTTTGTAAATGTGCTGTGCGGCTTGATTGCTTACTGCCGCCGTCCATCAAAACCGTCTTTGGGCTTGGACGAGTACCTTCCCTTGCCCGCCTAACCCGAATTCACGTTAAATAATATGCTAATGCCAGCAAAGCAAAAGAGCGAGTGATACAGGCAAAGAAACTTACGTAAAAGAACAGCAAAACCGCCTCTGCCATTAGCCAGCAAATTTGTTGTTTACTACATCCCCAAAAAATCAAACTGGAATCATGGATGAAGAAATAGCCCGCCAGGTAAACCATGATCGCAGCAACACCACTTGCCAGTAATGACAAGGATTGACGCTGAAAGGCAGTCAACTCTGCTTGAGAAACTGATCGTAAGCGATACGTAAATGCCCCAAAAAGGATAAAAATATTTACCAATAGAGAAAGAATGGTGAAAAGACCCACTGAGAACCAGACTAGCACTCCCTGATTTTCAGCCTTCTGCGCTGGAATAATATGCAAAAAGTAATTGAGCAGCGGTAAAAAAACCGATGCAAGAGTCAGTATCCCCCAGAAAGTACCTGTAAACTGCACAAATTCACGCCAGTGATTGGAAGAGGGTTTAGATTGACGCTTTAGTTCCATGAGGCTTGTTCTTTTGTCAAAAGACTGATCTTTTATTGTGATCCAGAAAACATCTGATTACTGCAAAGTATACAGTAATTTCAGGTATGTTTTGCGGATTTCTTGCTTTCAATTTTGTAAACACAAGTATAATCAACGCTAGGGTGACCTTGTGTTCATGCAACAGACCTACCAATTATGTTTGACCTCTATCTGTTACCAATTAACCTGATCAACGGACGGGAAAACCCCGAGCTGAACAGTCTATGGGTTAGCGCTGCTCCTCGCCGCCATGAACGAATGCGCGCTGGTGATTTATTGTTGATCTTACTCACATTTAACAGAGCCGACGAGATCTCATCAGAAGAAACACAACAACTACTGCAAAGTCTGGCAACGACTTACTTCCGCACACATGGTTCAGCAACCACCGGCTTACGCGCAGTTGCGGAACTTCTCAATAATACGTTGCTCCACGAGAATCTCAATAAAAAGGACGGCAACCCAATTAGCGCGGCGCTGAATCTGGCGGTTCTGCGTAAAGACACTTTATTTATCGCCCAAGCAGGACCAACCCACACTTTTATCCTTGGCAAAAACGAAACCCACGACCATCATGATCCACAGATGAATGCACGCAGCCTGGGATTAAGTCGCACCATTGCCTTGCGATATTATCAGGCAAAGTTGCAGCCGGGTGATCTGTTTATCTTCTGTGCCAATCCCCCTCAACACTGGACCACAAATACGTTGGCAAACAGTTCGGCTATGCCTCTTGAGCAATTGCTTCGCCGTCTGCTTTACCAAACTGGCGACAACCTGCAAGCCGTTATGATCCAGGTTCAGACGGGGAATGGACAGGTCAAACGACTTAAACCACGCTCGCCGCTGGCAAGCACTGGAGAAAACATCAAATTTGCTGCCCAACCCCAATCTGGAAGTCCATCCATTGCATCGCCTCCAATAACCCTAAGCGAAACTTCACCGGAAAAAGCCACAGCAGCCAAACCGCAGCTTCAGCCCATCGTCACCTCTCCCCAACCAAAACCATTCACCACCTCACATCTTAACCCAGAAGCCCCTTCTTCAGCATCAACTGGTATCTACGTTCCCCGCAAGCATTCATCCGCAAAAACCGACACAACCTCCGCCCAGACTAGATCACCGCTTGTCAGCCAACCGGCAAAAGCTAGACCAGCATTTCGCAAGCAGCTAGCACAGGTCTGGTTTACCGGTAAAAGAAGACTCTCTGGTGTCCGTCAGAAGATTGCCAGGTTTCTGGGGCGCCTCATACCGGAAGACCAAAATTCTCCGATGCCAGCATCTACCATGTTATTTATTGCTATCGCTGTGCCAGCCATCATTGTTGCCATTGCAACAACCGTGTATTTTCAAAGCGGGCCCAATCAGCAACATCAGATGTATTTAGAACAGGCAAAAGAACTTATTATCCAGGCTGGCAAAGACAATGATATCGTTCTTCAGCGCAATTTATTGAAACAGGCAGATCAGTTACTGACAAAAGCAGAAGAATTTGGCAAAAGCCAGGAATCCATCGCTCTTCACCAACAGGTACAACAATCTCTGGACTTGATGGATGGAGTCAAGCGAATTTTTATGCAGCCGCTTATCACGCAATTGGACCAACGGTTCAAGATTAAGCGAATGGTCTTAGGAAATAATGGAGACCTGTATGCATTAGATCAAACCAGCGGTCAGGTGTTGCGTCTTGCTAAAGTCAATCAGCAATATAAACTGGATGAAAAATTCATCTGCGGACCTGGATCCGAAACAGATCCAGCAATGGGTAGCGTTGTTTCCATCGCTCCCATTCCATTTAGTAATGAGTTTAACGCCAGTGTCATGGCAGTTGACAGCAATGCTAACCTGCTGTTTTGTGTACCAGACGATTTGCCGCTGTTCAACCCCCTCCCCATACCGCAAACCAGCCAGGTCCTGAATGCCACAGCCATCACCGTTGATAATGGCTTGCTCTATTTGCTTGATTCAGCCAATAACAGTGTCTGGTATTACACGGATGATATAACAAGGCTAAAGTACAGCAAAGAACCGCACTTTTTCTTTGGACTGACCGTCCCTGAACACCTCACAAATTCGATTGATCTGGCTGTTAGCGGAGAGGATTTATATCTGTTGCGCAATGACGGAAAAATGATCTGGTGTACCTACGCGGGTAACCAGACCAAGTGCGATGACCCGGCTGTGTTGAAAGACATGCGGACTGGTAAAAGCGGTGAACCGATTGAGTTTTCTGATGAGAAAGTGATCCAGATAGTGACGACTGCTCCACCTGACCCTTCAGTATACCTTCTGAACCAACAGTCAGTTAGTATTTATCACTTTAGCCTCAAACTGAATCTTCAATTTATTCTACGACCTCAACAAGATGATGACTATTTCATCCCCAACGAGCCGCCCACTGCATTTACCATCACGCCTGATCACCAAATTCTGATCGCATTCGGATACCAGATATTTTCTGGAGCATTACCCTGAGGATCAACCTCAGGGTAATGCTGTAAGGTCAGAAGGTTCATTTAGCTGGTGGTATTATTCCAGAACCAATTGAAAGCGTAGTAACCCAGGTTGCTATCCATGCGAATGGCAATCTTTGTACTACCTGCGAGTGCACCGGGAATAGACCATGTTTGCGATTGTGAGCCGCCCGCTCCAGAATTAAAGGTGCCCACTACAATACCGCCAATACCCAGCGTTCCGTAAGGGCCCATCCGTACGGTAAACTCCTGATCAGGAGGCAAATTGTACGTCTGTATGGTCACTGTGCTATCCCGCACGACGCTGACAATACTAAAAGTTGGAATTCCCGAGTAACCGGGGACAACTGTCGGCACCGGCGTCGCTGAAGGCGTCGAGCCATCCGTCGTATTGTTCCAGAACCAGTTATAAGCGTAATAACCGGCTGCACTTTCCAGACGAATGGCAATCCGACTGCTACCTTTCAAACCATCCGGGATTGAGTAGGTGGCATCAAAGGTGCCGCCGGCGCCGGAGTTTGTAGTTGCTACCACAGTGCCGCCGACCCCCTGCGTGCCGTATGCTCCCATGCGCACCGTGAAATCGAGTCCGGCAGGGAAGTTATTGGTACGAATGGTGACCTTATCGTCCCGGACAACACTCAGGATACTGAACGTGGGAATTCCCGAATAACCCGGTACGACGGAAACAGTATTGTTGTAGAACCAGTTATAGGCAAAATAACCATCAGCACTATCCATGCGAATAGCAATGCGATAACTGCCCGCCAGCGCGGCTGGTATCGAATATGTAGCTTCAAAAGAACCGCCTGCCCCGGAATTCGTCGTTGCCACCACCGTCCCGCCAATTGCAAGCGTTCCGTAAGGTCCCATTCGAACTGTGAAATCTCTACCTGCCGGGAAGTTGCTAGTGCGGATCGTCACCGAGGTATCCTTGACAACTTGAGTAATTGTGAAGGTTGGGATAACACCAGTTCCTGAAGACGACGAGCCAGCCGGCACTGTAGCAGTATTGTTCCAGAACCAGTTATAGGCATAATAGCCAGCCGGACTATCCATGCGAATAGCAATGCGATCGTATCCTTTCAGACTATCTGGTATCGAATAAGTCGCCAGGAAAGAACCCCCAGCACCAGAGTTTGTCGTAGCAATCACAACACCACCAATGCCCAGTGTTCCATAAGCACCCATTCGTACCGTAAACGTTTGTCCAGCCGGAAAATTAAACGCCTGAATGGTCACCGAAGTATCCGTCACCACGCTGACAATACTGAAAGTGGGAATGGCAGCTTGAGCCGGTTGTATGGCTGTTAGTAACAATCCCAAAACCAGAAAGCAAGCCACCAACAGGCGAAGACTGTACCTTTTCCCCGCTTTCATAAAAGAGATAAGGATATTTGTTGATCCCATCATGCCCCTCCTCCAAAGGTTTACAAAAGGACCTGTGTATTATTTTTTAGTATAGCGATAACTCCTCCTGTTGGAAAGCGCTATACAATTCTGAAAACTCGATTAAACTGGCAAACGAATTGCATCACCTCCATTCCAGATCATGATACGTTGATAACCGTTTCATCGCTTAATGTACGGTGCCATAATAAAAAAGCGGTCATCAGTGGAAACATCGTTTCGATTGCTGAGCGTAAATACAAATTCCACCGATTTTCCAGCCAGAGAACTTAAGTCCACATCGAGGCGCGTCCATGCACCATCGGATGTTTCCACCCAACCTCCCAAACTTTGCAGTCCACCACCATCCGCGCTGTAATTCAATTGAAACAGCACGCTGCACAATGGGCTGGCATCCAGACACCCAATCACAGCCCGAAAGCGATCTCCGTTTTTAATTACGATGGCAGGGAAACGTCCACTGATAAATCCACCAACGCCATTGCTGGGAATCAGAATAATAGCCGGCTCGTCATCTTGATAACCGCTCTCCAGCCTTGGGGTGTTGGTGCGAGTGACCGAGCCATTGATAAAATCATTGGCTACCCCCGGACAGGGTAAATTTCCTATTGTACTGCTCCAGTAGGCTGAACAGTAGTTGTACGCAAAATCGAGCGGCGCAGCAGAATCCATTTTGTGATTCACTACCTGAACAATGATCTTGACCACCAAGGGTATATCGGCTCTGTCACCAAGTCCAAACAACACTCCTGCAGAGCTGCGCAACTTCCAATAACCAGCATATGCACCAGCAGCGCTTGGTGCAACAAGGGGCAAGGAGAGGTCCACTGTTTGTCCAGGATTGACAGTAATATTGATCTGCAAAGGTGATGGAGCGCCCATTTGCAAGCCGCCCACAAGCTCAAGGGTGAAATCCTGTGCCCAGGCACAACTACCGGTATTCTGTAACCGCCAGGTTTTGGTAAAAGTCTGTCCTGGACTCATCACTGTGTTTTCCGGAACGGTTGTGTCACCAACGAACTTGATAGAATAACAGGGAAGAGAAGTTGCAGTAAAAGTATTCGTGGGAATCGGTGTAGATGTCTCAGTAGGGGACAGCGTTGGTGTATCTGTGGGTGGCACAGGCGTATTGGTTGGAATCGGCGTGTTTGTGGGGAGAGGAGGTGTCGGCGTGATTAGAGCCAGACGTGTCAATTCAGCTATGAGGGTATTAACCATCTCGCGAGTTTGCACAGCAGCCACCGTTTGAAAAACCGCACTGCCACCCTGATTGGGTGATGTCTTCCCAGCAGGTAAAACACTGCTTAAACATGCCACAGTCACAAGCAGAAGAATGGACATCAAGCAAAGACCAAGCTTCTTTGAGATCATGATTTTTCTCCTTATCTAAAACGACCAGACACGCCCTTCAGTTCCTTTACCTCCCAAACACACTCACTCAAAAGCATAGTGTCTGACAAAAACAAATTCCCTCTCCATTTTAGCAGAGAGGGAATTTTAGGCAAGCTTTTTAGCAATTTTGTTTTGTAGACAGGAAATTTCAGGCTTCGCGAAACTCGCCTTCCACTACTTCGCCTTCAGAGCGTCCTGCTCCGTTACCATTACCACCACTGCCAGCAGCGGTACTTGAGACAGACGCCGCGGAGACAAGCTCTCGTTGCAATTCATCGCTGAGTTGGCGGATATGCGAAATGTCCTCGCTGTTCATTGCTTTACGAAGTTCTGCCGCTTTGCTTTGCAAGTCGTTGCGCACATTTTCAGGTAAGCTTGGCTGTTCTTTGACAAGCTTTTCTGCCTGATAAGCAACGGCATCCGCCATGTTGCGTGCTTCAGCCAGCTCGCGGCGACGCTGATCTTCAGCTTTGTGCTGGTTGGCTTCCTGGATCAGCCGATCAATTTCCGCTTTGCTGAGATTGGTTGACGCCGTGATCGTCACCCGCTGCTCGCGTCCCGTTGCTTTGTCGGTCGCTGAGACGTTCAAAATTCCATTTGCGTCAATGTCAAAGACAACCTCAATTTGCGGCACACCGCGCGGAGCTGGTGGAATACCATCCAGGCGGAAACGTCCCAGACTCATGTTATCTGCCGCCATCGGGCGTTCACCCTGCAACACGTGAATGTCCACAGCCGTCTGTCCATCCTCAGCCGTTGAGAAAATCTGCGATTTTTTCACCGGGATGGTTGTATTACGCTCGATTAAGGTGGTCATGACACCACCCAGTGTCTCCACACCCAGCGATAACGGTGTCACATCCAGCAACAATACATCCTTGACTTCACCTGCAAGGACACCGGCTTGAATAGCCGCACCGACAGCCACCACTTCATCCGGGTTGACACCCTTGTTCGGTTCCTTTCCAGTCAACTTGCGAACCAGCTCTTGCACCATCGGCATACGGGTGGAACCGCCCACCAGCACTACCTCATCAATCTGGCTGGCAGTCAAATTCGCATCGCGCAATGCATCTTCAAACGGCTTGCGGCAGCGCTCCAGCAAATCTGCTGTCATTTGCTCGAAGCGAGCGCGTGTCAGCTTCATCAGCAAATGCTTGGGCCCGCTGGCATCTGCGGTAATGTATGGCAGATTGATCTCTGTCTCCAGCACGCTGGAAAGCTCAATCTTGGCTTTCTCTGCCGCCTCGCGCAGCCGCTGCAAAGCCTGCCGATCCTGGCGCAGGTCAATACCCTGTTCCTTCTTGAACTCATCAATCATCCAGTTAACAATGCGTTCATCCCAGTCATCGCCACCCAAGTGAGTGTCGCCGCTGGTAGATTTGACCTCAAAAACGCCATCGCCAACTTCAAGAATGCTGACATCAAAGGTGCCGCCTCCGAGATCAAATACCAGAATCTTTTCATTTTTCTTTCGATCCAGCCCATAAGCCAGAGCTGAAGCCGTCGGTTCGTTGATAATGCGCAGGACTTCCAGCCCGGCAATCTTGCCAGCATCTTTGGTTGCCTGGCGCTGGCTGTCATTAAAATAAGCAGGCACGGTGATGACGGCTTTGGTGACCGGCTGGCCCAGATAAGCCTCCGCATCAGATTTTAGCTTTGCCAGAATCATGGCTGAAATTTCCTGAGGTGAATAATCGCGCCCGGTCTGGGGCAAATGAACACGAGCATCACCTGCGGGACCGCGTACAACTTTGTACGGTACCATCTTTCTTTCGGTTTCTACTTCTTCGTAGCGCCGCCCCATAAATCGTTTGATAGAATACACCGTGTTCTCTGGATTAATGATCGCCTGACGCTTGGCAGGTAAACCGACCAACCGTTCACCATTTTTGTTAAATGCAACAACCGATGGACAGAGCCGTGACCCTTCGGCAGTAGTAATGACAACCGGGTCACCCCCCTCCATAACAGCTACCACACTATTGGTAGTTCCGAGATCAATACCAATAACCTTGCTCATAACAAAAATCTCCTTTCTTTCCCATAATTGCTATTCGCCATAAGCATACTCGCGAATTACAAGAATCGTATTAACAAGATGTTGGAAATGTATCAACAAACAAGTCAGGTAACGTTATTCAATGGTAAGAAACCAAAGATCAAAAGCGTTATAATGAAAAGAGAAACGGAGGTTGTTATGAAATCGCTGGCGAGAGTTTGCTTTCTGCTGGCAGTGATCTTAGTGGTCCTGCAGAGTATCACCACAGTTCAAGCCCAAGGGACTACTCCGCTTGCCGTCACACTCATCGCAGACGGACCCGTAACACCGGTTATGGCAGGATATATCGAGCGTGGATTACAAATTGCGCGTGACCAGAAGGCAGATATCGTTATCCTGCAACTAAATACACCTGGTGGCAGCATTGATGTAATGGAGCGCATCGTTGCCGCTATTCGTAACAGCCCAATACCGGTTGTTGTTTATGTATCCCCGCGCAACGCAATGGCAGGTAGCGCTGGAACCATTATTACTCTGGCAGGACATGTGGCAGCCATGGCACCTGAAACAACAATCGGCGCAGCCAGTCCTGTTGGCTCTCAGGGGGAAGATATTGGTGAGACCATGCAGAGCAAAGTCAAGGAAATGCTCAAGGCATCGGTGCGCACCTTGACAAAGAACCGCCCACCTGAAGCAGTTCAACTGGCTGAGGAAACAATTGAGAAAGCCCGCGCCGTTACTGCAGATGAAGCCCTGGAAATTGGATTGATAGATTTGATTGCCACAGATATACCTGATTTACTAAATCAACTAGACGGGCGGAAGGTCATAGTTTTAGGAGAGGAAGTTGTCGTAAAAAGCCGCGGCGCGATTGAACGTCCGGTTCAGAACACGTTGATCGAGCAGGTTCTGCAGCTTCTGGTCAATCCTAACCTTGTTTTTCTTCTGCTTTCCATTGGGGTTCAAGCAATTTTGATTGAGCTTTCCAGCCCAGGAGGATGGGTAGCGGGATTTGTTGGTGTAGTATGTCTAATCCTTGCAATTTATGGGCTGGGCATTCTGCCGGCCAACTGGTTTGGCATTTTATTCATCATGCTGGCTTTTGTCCTGTTCATCCTGGAAATTAAGACACCCACCATTGGTGCTCTGACCGTCGCCGGCGCCATCTCGTTTATTGTCGGTGCGCTCGTTCTATTCAATTCTACACGTCTACCGGGTTTCCCTGCAGTGTCCACACCACTCGTGATTGGGATGGGCATTTTCATTGCTGCCAGTTTTCTAGCAATCGTCACCTTTGCCATCCGGGCACAGCATGCTCCCATCCGCACCGGTCGTGAGTCCATCATTGGACAGAGCGGCACAGTTATTGAGAATCTCAATCCGAGAGGTACAGTTCAGGTCAGCGGCGAGACATGGTGGGCTGAATCGGAAGATAATAGCTTTATTCCAGAGGGGGCACGCATCCAGGTTGTCCGCGTAGAAGGATTGCGGTTGATTGTCAGAAAACAAAAATAAAAAAAATTTACTGGCGGTGCTTCATCTGCTCCCGCCAGTGTAAGAACGCTCTCATCTCATGAATAGCTGCCCTTATGCCCGCCAGAAACCACGCCGGATCGGGCGCACATCTTCCGCAGTAACAAATGCGTCTGGGTCTGCCTCCAGAATAATGGTTTCTACCTGATCCATATTCTTGCGCAAAACATCTACATGCAGAACGGCTACCGTACCACTTTTACCGCGGGCAGCAATTTCGGTAACCGCAAACCCGGCAGCACGCAAGGCATCACTGATAGCCGCACCACGCATGGGCGACATAATCGTCAGATGAATATGACCAATTGCCAGACGCTCTTCAATATACATTCCAATCACAACACCAGTTGCAAAACCGGTTGCATACCCAATAACATTCAAAGGATTATTCAAATTCGATAATACGGAGCCAATCGCAATGACAAAAATCAGCGACTGCACTGCCCCTAACAGCCAGGCAAGCTTTTTCTTGCCGCGTACGACAAAAAGCAACCGAACAGTATCTAACGACATATCGCAAACACGCAACGCAAAAATACCCAATCCCATCAGCCAGGCTTGGGGGGATAATAACGCTTCCATGCTTTACACCCTCTCTTTCTGTAATTCCATTCCTTGAACGATCGGCAAGTAGAATTGCTGTAAATACTCTTTGACCATACGACGTGTGCAAAATTGCGGTGCCAAGGTACGTATGGACTCCTTCACGCGGGCAAGCCACTCAGTTGGTAATTTTGCGGCAGAACGTCCTTTATAGTATAACGGCACAATTTCATTTTCCAATACATCAAACAGGCTGCGCGCATCTGCGTCATCCTGGGCTTCTGGATCTGCGTAATCGCGATCGCTGCCAATTGCCCAGCCATTACTCCCGTTATATGCCTCGTGCCACCAGCCATCCAGAACAGAGAAATTCAACACACCATTCATTGCTGCTTTCATCCCTGAAGTGCCAGAAGCTTCATTAGGACGGCGAGGGGTATTCATCCAGACATCTACCCCCTGCACCAAATAGCGCGCCACATTCATGTCATAATCTTCAAGAAATACCAGACGTCCCCCCGTTTTGGCATCCTTGACAGCGCGGTACACCTCCTGAACAATCAATTTGCCAGGCTCATCAGCAGGATGCGCCTTACCGGCAAAAATGATTTGCACAGGCATCTCCGGGTTATTAATAATCCGCAACAGTCGCTCAAAGTCCCTCAAGATCAAATTGCCTCTTTTGTAGGTAGCAAAACGGCGCGCAAAACCTATCGTAAGAGAATACGGTTCAAGCAACACCCCTCCAGCGATAATTTGAACTGGGTGGCGGGTACCGGAAAGCCACTGTTGCCGGGCGCGCTCATTGGCGAACATGATCAATTTTCGTTTAAGATGCTGGCGCACTGCCCACAGTTCACCATCAGGGATATTTTCCACCTGCGCCCAAAGCGCCGGGTCATCCAACCGTTGTAGCCAATCCCGACCAAGATAGCGCTCATATAATACCCCCATACGTCGCGCCAACCAGGTACGGGTGTGAACACCATTGGTAATATGAGTAATCGGTACTTCTTCGACCGGCTTGTCCTGCCAGAGAAAATGCCACATCTGACGCGAAATCTTGCTGTGCAATTCGGAAACAGCATTGCAATGTTCCGAAAGCCGCAATGCCAGAACTGGCATGCTGAAAGTCTCACCCCATGATTGAACATGCCGTGCCAGTTCTACAAATTGCTCACGTGTTAATTTCAACTCAGGCCAATAACTGGCAAAATATTTATCCACCAGCCAGATTGGGAACTGGTCATTACCAGCCGGCACGGGGGTGTGTGTTGTAAATACGCTCTCATGCCGCAAACGTTCCGCTGCCTGTTCAAAAGTTACCCCTTGTGTTGTGATCATCTCTCTTGCCCGCTCCAAGGCAAGGAATGCGGAATGTCCTTCGTTCATATGCCAAACCGCTGGCTGATATCCAAGTGCCCGCAGGGCGCGCACTCCGCCAATACCAAGCAAAATCTCCTGAGAAATGCGCACCTCTGGATCATTGCTGTACAAACGCGCAGTAAGCTGCCGGTCGGTTGGGGAATTTTCTTCTACATTTGTGTCAATCAAATAGAGAGGCACTCTACCAACTTGTACCTGCCATAAGCGCGCCCAAACCCGCCGCCCCGGCAAGTCAACATAGACTGTAACCGGTTTTCCTGAAGATGTCAGCAACGGAATAATAGGCATTTGACTGAAATCCAGGAACTGGCTACGCGTTTCCTGCCAGCCGTCTTCGGTAATGCGCTGGACAAAGTAACCCTGATTGTACACAAAGCCAACCCCAACCATCGGTAAGCCCAAATCACTGGCTTCTTTCAAATGGTCGCCGGAAAGCACACCAAGCCCGCCTGCATATACCGGTAATGACTCATGTAAGCCAAACTCGAATGAAAAATAAGCAATCTGTGCATCCTTAACTTGGGGATACTGTTCTTTAAACCAGCCTTTCTCTCCCTTGATATACTCGTCCAGGGTGTTCAATACGCGATCATACAAATCAAGGTAGTAGCGATCATTAGTTACTGCATTTAAGAAGGGGCGCTCCACCTTTTGCAAAAAGACAACCGGGTTATGACCAACGTTTTCCCAAAGCGTTTTATCTACTTGTGAATAAAGCATCTGCGCTTCGGGATTCCACGACCACCAAAGGTTATACGCTAACTCACCCAGCCGCCCAATTCGACGCGGCAGACTGAAATGGTTAGGAATTTCTCGACGAACTGATCCCATTTGGAATAACTCCTGGCAAAAGTTTAAAACCAGCACCTACCCTTCTGATTTTCAAAAGGGCAGGCACTTTTTCTAAAAAAGTATATCACAAGTATCCAAACAGCCAGATGATTCACAACGTATCCCGAGCAGAACGGATTGTTGGTTTTGTATCTTTGGCATTCGGTATTTGTATTGTTGCACAATCCCTTCAAGTTAGGTCGGATAAAATTCACTGCCTCGTAGTCCTAGCTACATCAAGCCCCTCTTGAGCGCAGCCATCTCAACAAACGTTCCAAGGACCATGTATTGATCACCTCATCCGGACGAAGCCCTGCATGCCGGGCAATGCGAACTCCCAGGCGCAGACAACGCAAATGATGCGCTCGATGCGTATCACTATCCACGCTGAACAAAACGCCATATTCTGCCGCCAGCCGGGCATGTTCTTCATCCAGGTCAAGATGATCCGGGTTCGCGTCAATTTCCAACGCAACACCGGTCCTGCGCGCAGTCTTAAAAACCTGTTCCCAATCCAGCTCTGCACCTTCAAACATTGGCAGAATTCGTCCACTGGGATGGGCAATGATATCCACATAGGGGTTATGCATGGCACGCACCAAGCGTTCTGTCATCATCTCTGGGGATTGATGCAGTTCAGTATGCAAGGAAGCAACGACAATATCCAATTCAGCCAGAATATCATCCGGATATTCCAATCTACCGTCCTCAAGGATGTCTACTTCAGCGCCATGCAGTAAGTAGATCGAGTCCCCAAGACGTTCCTGCACTGCGTGGATCTCCTCGCGCTGCTTTTTTAGCCGCTGTCGAAATGTACCATCTCTAACACCCATCAGGCAGGAATGATCTGTAATGGCAATCACCCGCCGCCCCAATCGTCGCGATTGGCGTGCCAACTGCTCGATGGACAACTCCCCGTCACTCCAGGTAGTATGCGTATGCAGGTCAGCCTTCAAATCCGCCACTCGTAAAGGACGATATGTTGTCTCCTGCGTAGAGACCAAAATTGCTTCAAACCCAAAAAGGTCAGTTGCTTTTAGCCTGTCATCCGAGACTTCTGTTTGGACTTGCAAAAACCTCTTTTTATCTGAATGCTCGTTAATAGCTCACCTCATCTCATTGGCTTTTTTGCAAAAACCTGTAATAATGTCACCGAGTCCACCAGCTCATCGCCAGTCAAAAACTCACCGCGAATGCGAGGACGCGCGTTCTCAAAAGCGGCTTCATCGCGAGCCAGGACATCTAAAGAAACTATAGAAAAGTGCTTTTCAAATAATCGGCGATAATCATTCATCCGCCAGCGGTTGTGATGACTGCTTGGATCCAACCATTTCCGCCAAACATCCTCCGAGTAACATAACATTTCAAATGGATACCTGAAAAAATGATCCCGCAAATCAATATAATGCAGATGCACCCCGTCGGGCGCCGTCACTGAAACTAATGCATGAGTAATTTCTTCTACAGCGTCCAGATGCTCATATACGGAAGAACTCAGCACAATATCTACTTCACCTATCTCTTGTCGAGCCTGTACAGAAAGAATATCGCCGTGAAATACGGTTATCCATTGGGGGTCTGGCTCGATATGTCCAACTTTCAGATGCAGATATTCGCCATATTCCGCCAGCAAAGGACGATTGACTTGCTCATCATAATAACCTGCTTTTTCAGCCAGCACCACATGCCTCGCACCCAATCGCAACAAACCACAGCCTACAGCAAAACTTCCACCATAACCGAAAATCAGCACCCGTTTACCCTTAACAGGGGCACCCTTATCTTGCAACGTCTCATGGTACCTCCGAACAGCTTCCAATGGAGCGCGCGTTTCCAAGCCCGGACGAATCAACCAGCCGCGCCTCAGCAACCAGCGGGCAAGCGACTCTGGTACAAAATGCCGAACCAGACGAGGCACCAAATAGGGAAGATTAACCATTGTGCGCTCCCGTTTTATGGAACTGGACAGGGGATTTCAGTTTCAGAAAACGCATCTTTGCGCGGTACCAGTAGCTGAATACCTACATCCAGGAATGTCTCAACTGGCTGATAATAACACAAAACCGGAATAGAAACCCATTTTACCCAGGCGTCGTTTTCATTACCGAACTGATACGTCTCTCCCTGAAACTTGATCCAGAGCGGTTCGCTGATGATCAGTGCAAAGCGGTGGTTATACAAATCGCGGTAGAAAGGCGCAAAATAGGCAGCATTCTCCGCCATTGCTTCATCCATCATGCGCTTCTTCTCATATTCAGGAACCAGCTTTACAGAGGGTACAAGCCCAAATGTCAGCAACTGACGCTGGTCAATAAACAATACCTCATCGTCTGCATTGGTATCCTGAAGTGCCTCACGAATAGCATCCAGCGCAGGTTGCACCTTCTCAGGGCCAGGCAGATTGCGCGGTGCCGCACTCATCATCCCGTTTGAAGCCGGGATCAGCACCACAAGCAACAGAATCAGATGCAAAAGCCATGTACGCCTTTGCGGCATCAATATCCACGAAAATACACCTGCCTCCCATGCCAGTCCAGCCAGAATAAGAAGTGTGATCAGGAACATATCCAGATTATGGAGATTGCTCCCTCCGCCAATCTTGACGCTGACCACCAGCCCAACCCCTAAAAACGCCAGCATACTGCCCCAGATAGCAAGCTTTTGCCATAGGCTAAGTTTCCAGGAACGGCTGCCGCAAATCAATAATAAAGCTGCCAGCGGCCCCGCCGCCATCAACAGCCCAAGTAAAATTCCCGGGGGATAAGTAGGGTTAGGGAGCAAGCGATCCCAAAGGAGCGGCTGGCGTCCAACAGCCCCAACTGCTGTCTCAATGACTGTTGTGGTTTTTACAACCGTCCCGCTGCGATAGCTCGCAGCCAGCCGTACCGCAAGAGGAATCAGGTTGCTTCCAATCAGTCCGGAAAGACCCAAAACAATTGCCCGTCGCCAGCGCTGCAGAGTAGTCCGCACGCCTCTTGGGTCAGCTTCGATGAATGCGATCAGCGCTGCCCAAATACCTGCCGAAAACATCCAGGTAACCCGCGTATTCACAGCGTAATAACTTGCCAGCATTACGAACAATGAGCCCAACCAGAGCGGCATTGGACGAGTGGCTGCAGCAAGGATGGCGATCAGAACCAGCGGCGTATAAATTGGTCCCTGATTGAGAAACAACATGCTCCAAAGTCCTGCCAGCAGCCACAATGCCGGGCGGCTTTTCAGGGAGCGAAATATAAACATGCCCAGCAAAGCATAGGGAATTGTAAAAAGAAAAGCGCTCCACAGCCGCGCCGCCGCAATCGTCACCCCTGGCAATAAGAAAGGCAACCCCCACAAACTTTGACGGCCAAGATCAATGTACGCTGGAATGGGTTTATTCAAGGGATAATCGTATAAGTGCCTGCCATACAAAACCGAATAATCCCACAGGCGGTTGCCCTCTGACCAGGATAATCCAAAAGGATAATCGGTTACTCCGGTCGAAGCCTGCACAAACGTAAAAATGCCGCCCAGCAGGACAACGCCAGCCAGCAAGCCATTCCAACCGATGACCTGCTCAGACGAGCGCGTCAGCAGCCATGAGATCATCCACAAGATCAGCAGGTAGAGCAACAACCGCAGATAAAAGCCGCTGAACACTTCGCTCCAGATTGTGTAAAGGAAAAACCAGCTAATGAATGTAGCCAACAAAATCGCAACAATAATGCCCAACCATCCCAGCTTATCACGCCAGTGAAGAAACGGCTGATAAAAACGGGAAAACCAGACTTGGGTCAAAATCAAACCTAAAAACATCAGCAAAGCCACAACCGCCACTGCCAGCGTACGCGGAAACTCTGTCCCTGCACGCAGGGCAGGCTCAAACCGTGCCCGCATATCACCGATAACACCAAGCGCAAACGCTATCAAAGCCAGTGTGGCTAGGATGCGCAAGAGCATTGGAATGGAAATACGCTGTTCTCTCATTCGCCGTTCACCTCAAACGAAGCCGGATCTAACAACCGTGCATAACGCTCATACATCCTTTCAACCGAGTAATACCTCATCACATACGTCTGTCCATTCTGTGCCAGGCGGATACGTTCTGACTTATTTCGCAATAACGATACCATCACCTCTGCCAGCGCGGACGGGTTTTGCGGGGGGACAAGCCGCCCCGTTTCACCATCCCGCACCAGTTCCGGCACACCGCCCACGCGCGTCGCCACTACCGGCGCGCCCATTCCCATCGCTTCCAACAAAGCCATTGGCATCCCTTCCGAATTAGAGGGCAAGACAAACAAATCCGCCGCGGCGAACCAGCAGCGCACATCAGAGCGTACACCCAAAAAACGAATATGATCCGCCACGCCCAGCGCCCGCGCTTCGGCTTCCAGCTCGGAACGCAGAACACCGTCACCGGCAATCGCCAGCACCGTGCGCGGCAATTGCTCCACCACTGCCGGCATTGCCCGCACCAGATGAATGTGTCCCTTTTCGGGCCAGAGCCGCCCGGCGCTTACAATCAGGTAACCCTTCGGCGGGACGCCCGCTCCGCGGCGCAGGTGTTGTATCTCAGTCTTTTTTACTGTTGTCAGGCTAACCCCATTGGGAATGACCCTGATCTTCGCCGGGCGTACACCTTCCTCAATAGATTCCAAGCGCACTTGTTCCGAAACTGCCGCCAGACAAGTCGCTATACCGCTATTGATCACCCAGGCGTGTAGCCGCTCCTGCCAGCGGGGAAACCCAAGAATGCGCCCATGATGCGAGGCAACTCGCACCGGGATTCCCGCCAGCCATGCCAGGGGCAGAGTCAGTAGATTACTGTGATGGGTAAACGCTAGCACAGCCGAAAAGCGCTGGCGGCGCATCAGCGAAAACAGACGCCACAGCCCGCGTACCAGCCATAAAGGCTTCAGCAGTGCAAAGCTTTTCTTCCATGCTTGCAAGTCAATCAGCCGAAAAGGATAACGCTCTTGCCAGACAGCGGTCAATCCATCGCGGTCGTAAAAGAACGCCGTCACAACATGGTAACCTTGCGCATGAAACCACCCGGCAAGCTGGAGCAAAACCATTTGCGAACCGCCTACCGCCATTTGCGTCCCAACCAACAGAATCGTGCGGGGATTGGGTTTGCTCATAAACCTATCGCCATAAAGAATAACTGCCAGAGCCCCGGCAGACCGGCAGGAATTATACCACCTGTTAATTTCAGAGACCTAAGACTTCGCGATAACGCCTAGCCACCAATTCAATTCTATATTGTTCCAGCCATTCTGCAGGCGGCATACGATGCTCTCCTCTCAACACAGCCTGAATAGCCCGTGCCATAGCAGATACATCATTTACAGGCACAAGATGCCCATATCTTCCCCCTTGTAAGATCTCGTTTGGACCGGAAGGACAATCCGTGCTGACCACCGGACAACCACAAGCCATTGCCTCGATTAATACGTTGGGGAGTCCTTCGAGAATGGAGGACAAAACAAAAACCGAAGCCTTACTCATATAAGCAAATGGATTTTGGGTAAAACCCGGCAAATCAATTTCCGCTCCTATGCCCAGCGAGTACGCCAATTCGTACAGTTTTTGGCGTTCTGGTCCCTCACCTAATATCAACAAATGGGCTGATATTGATTCTCTTACAACCGCAAAGGCGCGAAGCAGTAACTCATAGTTTTTTTCTGGCACCAATCTTCCCACACTTAAGACCAACGGCGGTTGATTGCAATTTACCCACGGGTGATTCACTTGTTCAGAGGTTTTGCGAAACAGCTCTTCTGTGATCACCGGATTGGGAATGACTTCGATCATCCTTTCCGAAAGTCTTGCATAGTTGATCAAATCTTTCGCAACGCCTTGAGATACCGCAATCACAGTAGAAGCTTGCGGATATAAGGTTCGCACCAACGTTTGTTCCAGCCATTTTTTCCATGCAGACCTTCTCAGGTGTGACAAAGTGCTAGCCTCCCGTACCACAATGCGGGTGACCGAACCTGCCAGTCGGTTACAAATGACTGCCAACAAATTCGTCAAGACAAGTGAAGAAAGCAATGCTCTTGGACGATATTTTCTCAAGTATCTAATGAATTGGGGCATACAGGCATATTTCTTATAGGCTTCCAAGTCAACTACCCGAACTCGCTCGGATAACTCTTTCAATAACGCGCCACACGCTTGTACCAGCACCATATCAACCTGCAATCCCCGCTCGACAAAATGATTTGCCAATCGAGTTAAAGCACGCTCAGCACCACCAGCTTCCAAACTAGGCAAAAAAATTGCCAGATCAACTTTTGTTTGCACATACACCTCCTTGAAAACACTATCCCTCAATGATCGAACAGTCGGTTTTCCCAGTTAAAATGAGTGATGCAAAGCATAGCTGTTTCTACTGCAATCAGAGTATATGGCAGAAACCAGTGAACTCGATAAGCACCCAATGGCTGTGTTACATCACACCGATTATAACATTTACTCTTTGACGATACCTTGTAGCCAAAGTTTTACCGCTTCAAAATGGTAACCCGGCATTGACACCAACAAACTCGGAGGAATATAATAGAGAGCGTTGAAAAAGTCATATATGACGCATATCTGTACGAAAAACAGGCTGTTTTACCGCCATAATATAAGTGTGTTTTGTTTTTCAACACCCTCTAATACATGCCTTGCATTGCCTTATCCAAAACAGTACCATGACACAACTTCTTAACCTCAAATCGGGCTCACCCCCGTTCATCATAAAAAATGATCAGTGAATTATGGAATTGAACAATAAACGTATTGCTGTAATTGGTGGTGCAGGATTGGTAGGATCCTATATCGTAGAACAACTTACCAGAGAACCTGTAACTGAGATCATCGTGTACGACAATTTTGTTCGCGGTACCCACTCCAATCTTGCTGAAGCTGTAAAAGACCCCCGCGTTCGAATTGTTGAGGCTTCGATTACGGATAGACAACGTGTGCGTCGGGAATTGGAAGGCGTTGATGGTGTATTTCTTTTGGCTTCCCTCTGGCTCGGCGAGTGCGTTAACGATCCTCGCAGTGCGTGGGAAGTGAATGTGTTGGGCACATGGAACGTAGTTGAAGCCTGTCGTGATCATGGCGTGAAACGGGTAGTCTATTCATCATCAGCATCTGTGTATGGCAATGCCCTTTTCAGCCCAATGACAGAAGATCACCCATTCAACTGTCGCAACACGTATGGTGCCACCAAAATCGCTAATGAGCAAATGTTCCGGGCGATCTATGAACAACATAAGTTGCCCTACATAGGTTTGCGCTATATGAATATTTATGGTCCTCGAATGGATTATCGGGGAACCTATGTTAGCGTCATCATGAAAGCCCTAGATCGAATCTTCGCCGGGCAACCACCAATTATTTATGGCGATGGAAACCAAACCTATGATTTCATCTATGTTGAAGATGTTGCCAGAGCAAATATTCTGGGGATGAAAGCGAACTGCGCGGATGAATTTTTCAATATTGGAATGGGCATTGGAACCACAATTAATGAATTAGTAAACATTTTGCTTGAATTAACTGGCTCTCATCTAAAACCAGAGTATCTTCCTCAGGAACAAAGTTTTGTAACGCATCGCATTGGCAGTACTGAAAAAGCCGAGCGACTGCTTGGTTTCAGGGCTACCACGCCCTTGATCGAAGGTTTGCGCAAAGTGGTAGAGTGGCGTCTTCGAGAAATGCAACGAGAGAAAGCGACCGTTCAATAGACAGACTGTCCTGGAACTCCGTTTTTTCGATAAATCCTATATTCACTGTCCTCAAAGATGAGCGACCAGTTAGAGAAGTCATAGTTGAGACCTCTCTTTTCTGCCTGTGAGATAGACCCTTTTTCACACACAATTAAATCAATTTGATATTGGCTTGCTAAATATTCAAAATCATCGCTTGGGAATGGATATTCAGGGAAAATCTTCAAAAACTCTTCGCCACTCAAGAATTTTTCGTTCAAATTGTCGCTAAAAAATAAAACCTGGTGACAGGTCTCTTTAACCAAAAAGCGCCCTAAAAAATGAGCCGGGATTGGGAGAATTTTTGGGGTTTCTTGTGTTTGACTCAGCCATTTTTTTAGTGCCTCAAGCTCTTGACGCTTTTTCTTAGAGCATCTACGCACAACGATGAAATGGTTTCCTGCCACAAACACCAGTGAATACACAATAATTACAAGCCAAATTAGCCAGCCAGTTGCATTTCCGTACCTAACTAGAATGGCAGGTGTCAGCACACTAACTGCAGGAACTGCATATTCCACATAACGCTCCGCTTCGCCAAGAAAAAGAAAGGGACGCAGTGAGGTAACAGCAAAGGCAAAAACGCAACTCATTATCCATCCAAAAAGAAATCTATATTCACTTAGGAGTCCTTCAGATGAGAGCAACAAAAAATAACCAACCAGCACAAGGTATGGATTCCTGATGATTAATGCTGAAAAAGTATTTTTTTCATATAACGTTTGAAACGCTCTGCCAGGATTCAGAAATAGATCCTTAGGTAAATGTACCAAATCACTTAATGTATTTCGTTCTTTTACGGGATGAGACTTAATAAGATACCGCTGATAGAAAAGCGAATGCTGAATCTGACCAGACAGCACATTCAAGTAATGTCCTTTAGAAATCAATATGGCAGTAGCAATCGCTAATGGCAACAATAGTAACAAATCCGGTTTACCCATCCACGCAGCTATAAAAATTGAACTAAATAAAAAAACCTGAGCACCAAACTTACTGCAAAGCAACAACAAGGCTGCAGTCAGCACGGAGAAAGCAAACCAGACCCAATTCCCCTGCATTGTATAGAACCCCAAAGAGAACATGACTATCGAAAATAACCATTCGCCCAACGGTCTTGGAGTACCTTGATAAACGCGCAGAGGGGTTGCGCTTAAGAGAGCCGGATACGTCAGAAATATCAACATCGCGAGAAGCGATACAAGTTGAACTTGCCAAGCTGAAGATAAACTTGCAAACAAGCCAGAGCCAATACAAAACAGGAAAATTGATACAGCATGAAATGTGTCAATCAACGCCCCCATGTACGGTTCAACACCTTCGCGCAAACGCTTGGGCATGAGAGCTAACAAGTAATGGTACAAAGGCGGATAAGTATACGGGGTTTGCAAAATAAAACCCTGAATAAACTGTGGCAAGCGGAAGCGGCTACTTCTGATTCGCTCGGCTACCAGCAAATGGTACGCCGTATCCGAATCAACAACGCAGGCACGCAAAAGCCTCGGGAGTATTCTCAAAATGATCCCAAGCAAAATAATGATTATAAAAAAGCCGGTTTGCATATTCCCTTCCTCATGCTCACCATACAGGTTTGCTTATCTTGTCCATCCTTCGTTAACATTCAATAGTTCCTGTTCGACCATCTTTGACACCGTCCGACTAGATAAGAGAAAATATTAAAACCCCACTCTTTCATAACCTTTCCAGAGAAGATGGATAAACCTAGCAAAAAAATAAGAATTAAGGCTATTGCTCCATTGATGAGAAGCCATATACCCAACGAGATTGTTCGCAGGGCAATTGGTTCCGCAAGATATGTCCACGCAGCATACGACACGGATGCCAGCAGAGATAACACCACAGCTCGTCTTCGATAGGGCACATAATGATTTCTTTGAGCCACCCATAAGAGCGCCACAGAACTCACAACTCCCCCCAATATGTAAGCCATTCCCGCCGCAAACAATCCCCAGCGGTTTCCAAGCATCCATAACACAAAAAGATTTATAAGAACGCCAGGAATATAACCAGCCAGATTCCAGTATGTCTTTCGCACAACGCTGTTGCCCAGCGCAAAGAACTTATCCATACTTGTCCAGAATAAGCCGATCGTGATCAACCCTACCAACCTGCCGGCATCTTGATAAGCCTGACCAGCCATAATTCTGACAACTGGTGTGCCCAGCAAAACCATTAAGAGGCTTATTGCAAACATTCCTAACAAATAAAAATCAAAGGCACGAGCATACTTTCTTTCAAAACCGGGTTCGTTCATTAATTCGATTGCATACGGATCCCAAGCCATGCGAAAAGCCATGTCAACCAGTGCAAAACCAGATGCGATTTTCACAGCCAGACTGTAAATCCCAAGCTGGGCGAGCGTAAACGTCGTTGCCAATATGAAACGATTAGCGTAGTTCTGTCCCCATTTCGTGAGGACTGCCGGTATAAGTGGAGCACTATAAAATACCATTCGGCGCGCCAACTGCTTTCTCCATACAATTCTGAAATGCTTGCGCAAAACCAACAGCATCACGGATGACCAAAAAATTTTAGAAATGCACAACCCCCAAAGTACCCCCAGGATTCCCCAATGCTGGTACACGACCAGATAGATCGTCAGAAGCGTCCCCAATAAAACATCACCTGAAGAGAAGAACAGAAAGACGCCAGGACGACGTTGAAAACGCAATAACACAAGGAAGATCGCCATGAACTGAGTGGGAATAAGGAGCAACAGAATTGCTGTTATGTGCAAGGCAGTCAATCCTGCATACCCTTGAATGACCGACATGAAAACGATGAAGGCTACGGCGCTCCAAAACAAACCGCTCACTGTTGATAGTACCAGAGCTGTCCCCAATAATTCTTTCTCATACTGCTTTGATTTTGCTTCATAATACTCGCGCGCCACTCCAGACTCGATCTGCAAGCCCGACAAAAGAGAAAGCAACGCGGAAGATGTTGTCAACAAATCTAGCAAGCCATAATCGGCAGGGGCAAATAGACGGGTATAAAGGGGCACCAGCAGGACGCCGACAAAACGATTAAGCGTTCCTGCAACACCGTAAACAAGACTCTCTTTCAATAAATGCTTGGCTGAGATGGTAGACCTCGCTAGTATCGGATTGTTCCCAGCTCGCTGCCGCCGCCTTGCGGATTCTTTAGAAAAATCGCTATAATGGGCTCAGCGAACGGAACTCTCGGCGGCGATGGAATAAATCGACTCAATAAACACATTGGCAAGCGGGTTATTGAGTGCCCATTTTAAGCGGCGAAATTCATAGGGGACGTAGTATTCCAGAAACAGCTTGTGGAAACCCGCCTCTTTCAGGTATACCTGCCAGACTGAGGCGGGCGTTTTTGTATTAAAATCTACTTGATTAATCGAGCTAAATAGTTTAGCTTGGTACCATTTGCCGGGTATGACCCGGTGAAGGCGATCCCAAAAATTCCAACGACCGGCATTGGTGATATAAATCAGCCCTCTCTGCGAAAGTATTTTTCGCAACTCATTGAAAAAGCTCTTTATCCGCTCACTATTTTTTGACTCTGGCCAGGGAAAAATATGATGCAGCACATTCTGAATAAAGACAACGTCAAACGTCTGCCCCAATTGTTCAATTTGCAGGGCATCCAGCTTAATGACACTGACCCTCTCGGATAAGCCCAATGTGTTCACTTTTTTACCTATATCTTCCAGCCGCGCATCCGATCCATGTCCTTCAAATTCATCCATAGCAGTCACTTTCATGCCCAACTCTTGAGCAAAGAAAAGCGCTTTTTCAGCATTCCCACAGCCCAGGTCAATCAAGGTGTGATAATTACGTTCTCGAATCAGCCGAATCAAGGATGCATGTTGATTCCGAATAACCGCGTTTTTATCTCGTGCCATTTTATCTCCACAAAATAAAGGGGATTTCTCACAATCTACTAATCAGCCTCGAAAAGATACCAGCTTATTTCCCCGGCTTCGCTTACCTGCACCACACCTTTGGGACGACATGGAACACCAAAAGCAAGTGTAAAAGGCGGTATATCTGAGTTGACAAAAGAACATGCTCCAATCAGACAATGATCTCCAATCGACACACCTTTTGCTATAACCGTTTGTGGACCAATGTAACAGTTATTGCCAATCTTAACGGGGGCATATTCGTACTTAACTTTACCGCCAGAAAGTGCCCAACGCACACTGTCGTGGGTGTAAATTTGCACCCCTGCACTGATACTGCAATTGTCTCCAATCGTCAAACCACCTGTGCCATCCAGAAGGGTAAACGGGCCAATCCAGACGTTGGCACCGACACTGACCTCGCCATACACATAGCTATTGTGATAAATACTCGTATTTTCTCCAAAGCCTAACGAGCGTGCACGTTCCCAGCGATCAAACAACAATTCCTCCAGTGGTAAATCACGCTTCCACCGATTACGCATGCTCAAGCGCAAAGTTTGATAAAGCTGACGAAGATTTTCTAGCAGTTTTTCGGATAAAGGCGAATGATTAAAGGTCATTTCGGTACCCTATTCCATGAATTTTCTCAGCCACCATTCAAAGCTGAGCAGCGACCAGATAAACAAACGATGATTCTTCTGCCCAGAAGTATGCTCATCCAAACGTTTGTTTACGTATGCCGGGTTAAGATATTCATAAATCCTAGCGCGAGGGTTTCGTAACAAACCATTGACATAGTCAATGCTTTCCCCGCGAAACCACGAGGCATCGGGCGCGCTAAAGCCCTGTTTTGTTCCGTTCACGATTTGAGGCGGGATGAGCTTCTGCATTGCCATGCGCAATATCTGTTTGCCATCTTGTGAACGCAGTTCATAGCGGAACAATTTTCCCACTTCGTTCTCGTCCATTATCACAGTCAGGAGATTTGGATCACGCAGTTTGTAGTGAACAGGAAGATGACAGGCAAAATCCACCAAATCGTTATCCAGAAAAGGCACCCGAGTTTCCAAAGAATGTGCCATGCTCATCTTATCTTCAACGATTAACAAACCATGCAGAAACGTCTTCAACTCGAAATACAGTGAAGCATTGACCATTTCTTCGCTGTTTTTTGGAGAAAAATCTTTTGCCCGAAGTATTGCCCGGAAAACATCAAAAGTGGAATGATCACAAATTTTCTCGAAAACCTCTTCCCTGAAAAGTTCTGCTTTCTCACTGTCTGGGACAAGACGCTGCCAGAACTCATAGTAATTTTGATAATAATCGCCGCTCCGATGATTTAACGCACGGTAATACCGCCACGGATACCCTGCAAAAAGCTCATCCCCGCCGGCACCCGAAAGCACCACCTTGACAAATTTACCAGCCAGCCGGGCAACATAATAATTTGGATAACATTGTCCAACACGCAAATCTTCCAGATGCCAGATGAGTTCCGGCATCACATGTTCCATATCTCCAGCATGTAAAACAACCTCATAGTGTTCTGTCTTAAGAAGATTGGCAAGCATTTCAGCTTTAGCACGTTCGTCAAAACCGAGTTCAATGCCAGAAGCAGAAGAAAGGTCAAAGCCGCCCGTAAATGTCAACATACGACCAAGATGCTGGCGCGCAACAGTCACAATGGAACCGGAATCCATTCCTCCGCTGAGATAACTGGCAACCGGCACATCGCTCATCAACTGCCGGGTTACCGCTTGAGTAAACAAGCGGAGCAACTCATCAGCAGCCTCCTCCAACGGTAATGAAATCTTTGGGCTAAGGTCATAATCCCAATACTGCTGTGTGACGGGCATAAAACTCTGATTAACATCTAACACTAAGAAGTGACCAGCAGGCAAAAGTCTGATCCCTTCAAACAACGTCAGATCAGTGAGGACGTTTTGAAAAGTGAAATACTCGTTTAATGCTGGAAGACAAACCGAAGGCGAGATGCCTGGATAAGCCAGAATAGCTTTGATTTCAGAGCTAAACAAGAATTTACGACCATCAAAATAATAATAAAGCGGCTTGATCCCAAAACGATCACGCGCCAAAAACAAACGTTTGCAGCTATCATCCCAAATTGCAAAAGCAAACATCCCATTGAAGTGATTCAGACAGTCAAGTCCCCATTCTTCGTATGCGTGAATGATGGTTTCAGCATCCGAGCGCGAATGGTATTGATGACCGACGGCTTCGAGCCTCACGCGCAATTGGGGATGGTTGTACAACTCACCGTTATAGGTGATGAACACACTTCCGGTTTCATTGCACATTGGCTGATGTCCACTAGGCGAAAGATCCACGATGGCTAATCGCCGATGTCCCAATCCAATCGAATCATTAACCCAGATGCCTTCATCGTCCGGTCCACGATGGCTGATGGTTGAGGTCATTTTCGCCATAAGCCTTTCTGATACAGGCTCACCGTTAAGTAACACACCACAAATGCCACACATATAAACTACCTCTATATTTTGACGGCGCGAACTGTAAAGCCGCTTTCCTGCTCGTGAAACCATTGAATTTGCAAGCGGGCTTCTTCACACCATTCGCGCACTTCCTGCGCTGTTTGACGATGAGCATACCTTGGACGATACCAGTCAAAATTTATGTGGACATTCTCCTCAAATGAAAGCGCCGGGTTCCAGTAAAGTTTGGCAAAATTCCAGTAAATGAAACGTTGAATCTCAAAGCGTCCGGCTTTTATCCCAAGCAATGGGATATCCTCTTCCAATTGTATAACTGAGTGAGTCTCCCAGAGAATCTGCCCCAGTCTTGTTAGAGCGCGCATTAAGTCCCAAGTTTCCTCGTCGGAAAGGGAAGCAACCTGCTCACGAATGTAATCATCTGTGAATTCGCGGACTGGACCCTTTCGACGGTATACGTAGAAATTAATGTCTCCTCCCTTGATAAGCACACGCGAACAGGAGAGCAACGCCTCACGAGTAGAAGGAGTATGATGAAGAACCCCTTCTGAAAATATTGAGTCAATTGACTCATTAGGGAAAGGAAGCCAAAGCGCATCCGCCTGAACAAAATGCGTGTTTGCTATGTGACCTAATCGTTCTAATGCAGTGTCAATAGAGGCTGAAATATCAACCCCTATCCATCTCGTTTGCCCCGTCCAATATGGTGTATCCAACCAGAGGGAAGAAGAAAATCCGCTGCCGCATCCTACATCCAAGACCGTATCGTGCTTTGCAAAATAAGTCGCACACTCTTCAAGCGACTCGAAACCATATTTCTCAATCATCCAACGAGTGGCAACGGACTTCGCTTGGGGAGAATCATAAGTGTCACGTTTTTTCCACTTGTAAGCAAAAGCTTCCATAGTTTGGAGTTGATTCTGATCGTTCGTCAATACAAACCGGGGAATGCCACTAAGTATTGGATATCTCGAGCCGTCCACCGAAATCAATTCACCTGCAATCACCCGATCATTATCAACTTCAAGCGCCTGAAGTTTGAGCTTCCGCAAGTGAACCGGATCCACAAGATCGTTCAATAAAGAAATTTTCAAAATGCCTCCCTCAACGTCTCAATAATATAATCCTGTTCTTCTTCGGTCATTTGTGGATACAATGGCAGCGTAATTGTGAGCTGATCAGCCAGATAAGCGTTTGGATAGTCTTGCGGCTTAATGCCATATTTTTCACGGTAATAACTCAGCATGTGCACAGCATGAGTTCCTGGTCTCGTAGAAACGCCCGCAGCCTCCAGTCTATCCATGATTTCGTTGCGACGTTTGTTAAGTTTTATCACGTTTCCCAGAGTCGGTTCCTCCGGCTGAAAAAGACAAACATACGCCTGATACCCATGCACGTAATTCAAAGGCGTTATTGGAGGACGCAGCCAACCCAACTTAGACACTTCTTGATCATATCGCAAGGCGAGACGTCTCTTCTGTTCTAATATCCATCGCAATCGATCCATTTGAGCAGACCCAACTGCTCCCTGCAAATCCGTCATCCGATAGTTGTATCCCACCATATTAAAATCTGGCAAAATGTAACTGCGCGCCCCCATGTGACGAGCCAGATCACTTTTAGAAGCGCCATGGTCGCGCAAAGAGCGTACCAAAACATCAATCTGGTCATCATTGGTAACAAGCATCCCGCCTTCACCCGTTGTAATTGACTTGCGCGGATGAAAACTAAAACAAGCAATATCTGCCAAAGCGCCTGCGTGAAAACCGTGATACCATGCCCCTATTCCACAAGCGTCATCCTCAACAACCTTGAGTTGATATTTATGGGCAATTTCCAGAATCGGTTTCATGTCTGCACTCAAACCAAAAAGAGAAACCGGTATAATCACTTTCGTATGCGCTGTGATTGCCTGCTCAATTTGGAGAACATCAATATTGAAAGTTTCAAGATCAATGTCTATAAAGATTGGTCGTGCACCCTGCATCTCCACCACGTTTGCAGTAGCTACCCAGGTAAATGAAGGTAGGATTACTTCATCTCCCGGTCCCACACCAAAAGCCACCATAGCAAGGTGCAAAGCAGTGGTACAAGAAGTAGTAGCTGCAGCATATTTTATACCCGTATAATTAGCAAATTTCTCCTCAAACTGCTTTACGTATGGGCCTTGAACTACCCAACCAGTTTCAAGAGGTTGTTGTACCAGTTCTCGTTCCTCAGGACCAAAATATGGTTTAGAAATTGGGATTTTCACTGTACTCTCCTGTAAATCGTTTTTTGCATCATCCTGTACTTAATACCGACATAAACCGCTTTCAATGAAAACATCCAAATTACCCTGCTTACACTCACTAACATATGCCCGCACATCTATCACAAAATGTCTCAACCTCTAACACCTGCTTGGACAGTAGGGCCACCACTCACAATGCTTGTCAGGCTTTCTGTCACTCTTGATTAAACAGAAAATTCCTTCTGGATGGCTTGTGAGTCTTGTCCAACGGAGTCTGGCAGCTCTTACTCCCGACTTTGACATCTAGCAAGAAGATTGAGCATTCACTTTTTGAATTCTCATATGAAACCACGCTTTTGTCAAGAGCACGTTCGACTACCTAACTAACCTGGTGTAAATTCATGGAAACATTTACACCAAAAGAACTTCCGCAGTCTCTATTGACAATGATGATTTTCATCACATTTCGGCTCAGACAGGGGACAATGTAAAGGCGATGCGGGTGAACGATGATACACAATTTGATGCTCCAGCCAAATGACTGACCAGGCATTTACAGCGTTTTTTCCGGTGCAGCCAATAACAATAACATCGGCACCATCTGATAGGGGTGAGACTCTATCCAGTGGAAGAATGACCCCAGAATTAAGGTCAGCACCAATCAGATAAAAAGTTAATCGTGGGTAAGGTCGGATTCGGGTGTAATTCTCCGCTTCGCCCTGATCCTGAAGATAAAAGCGCGGGTAGAGCGCCCGGCCGCGCGCCACCCACGCACCTTCGGTCTCGGCAAATGCCGCCAGGCTCTCAAAATCCAGCCCACTCTGATTCAGAATGCCTGCTTGATCCAGCTCCTTCAAGAGCTCGGTTTCGCTTTGTTCTGGATAGAGGCGGGGAAAAGCAACATCCGCAATCAGCGGAAAACTGCCAACAAGCAGAAACATAAAAGCCGCAAATGCCAGACGTAACCAGTCAGTCTTGTTTTGACTTGGTACAACTTCCTGATTTTCGAATCCCTCATCTTCAACGCCCAACAGGATGCGCAGCCATCTTAAGATTTCCACCCACCCAATTGCGTAATAAACCAGTACAATCCAGTTTGCCGGAACAATATAACGGCCGCCCGAAGTGCGCGCCACTGCACAAGCCGCCAGATAGGTAATCCACACCAGCAATGGTATCCAGCCCGCATAGCGCCAACGCCGCCACGCAACCGCAATCCCTGATGAGATCAGGAACAGGTTGAAAGCCAGACAAATCAATGCCAGCAGTGGCATTGTTCCATCCCAAGGTAACTTCCAGAAAGGAAATACCTCGCGAAGGATATGTGATAAATCTTCAAAGACAGGCGTCAACGGCAGAACAAACACTGACGCAATCAGGTTATGGAAAAAGTGCGCTGAAACAAACGACACCACGCTGGACAGTTTTCCTGTCATTTCCGCTGCCGGTTCATTACCACCTGAAGATGCCGGCTGAACGTCCTCATCCGACACGGTGGATGTCACAATAAACATCCCATTGGTCGGGGAGGGTGTAGGGGTGCTTAGCGAGGGTAAATAACGGTTTGTCCAGACGACGCCGCGCAACGGTCCCAGGAAATAGAAAGGTGTACCAATCACCTGAGTTGTCCGCCACATCCAGGGCAGCATTGTCAGAAACAGCATTCCCATCATCAAGGCTACCGAAAATAACCATGCGCGCCAGCGCCTCCAAAAAACTGGCAAGGCAAACAGAGGTATGGCAGCGGCCAGCAGCCAGACATTGTGCCGCACCAGTGTCGCCAGCGATAATATTCCTCCAACAGCCAATGGTGCAACCCGATCTTTATCGGGACGCATCAGCCAGCGCATCAGCCAGATGACAAAAAGCGCCAAAAGCACCGCCAGCGGGAACTCACTCATGATCAGCTTGGGATGCGAAACCAAAATATATCGGCTGGCAGAGATAGCATTAATGCCGTAAAACATCATCAGACTTGCAGCCATACATCCAGCCGGGCGATTGAACAATTGGCGTGACAGTAAAAACACCAATGCTGGCAGTAAAGCCAAGATCGCTGACTGCATATTAACGAACAACGAGAAATTCTGCCCGGCAAGCAAATGTAAACCAAGCAAGAAAACAGAATACAACGGTTTATCTACATGAAAACCATTACCTAGTTTCTGTCCTATTAACGCATACTGCGCTGACAAATCGTAAGTTTGAGCATCTGAAAATGGGTACAATTCTTCATTGGGGGGATAGGGCCCAGGAGCGAAGAAAGTGGGCGGCTGCGGCTCAGCCACCCACAAAACCGCTGCCACCAACCAGATCAGAAAAAAGAGCGCCACATCCAGCCAGCGCTTCACCCGCCATTTGTCAGACAGTCTTTCTACTACCAACCCAGCCAGCATCACCACTAGTGAGATCAGCACCTGTTCACTCATCAACGGAACGCCGTTTTCGTTCCAATGCATGGTATCCGGTTGAATACCCGTTCCAGTAACTGCAATGAATACCCCGACCACCGCAAACAATAACAGAAACCCGAACATCACACGAAGAGTAGCATGGTTCGCAGTCAAGTTTCTCTTTAGAGCCTGAACATGAAACCCAAAACGCTGTCCCCATAATAGCGCTGCGAGCTGTCCACTCACCAGCGCCAGCCACAATAGCAGCGGACGCGATCGTTCCAGCATTGCACCCCAACGCCCAACGCGATACGAGGGTATCAAGACAATACAACCCACTAAAACAAACAAGACAAATGCGCAGCCGGCTAGAGCACGCCAGTTCTTCTCTTCACGAATAACTTTTTCCAACAGAAAGTTAGGTGTCCAGCCGCGAAAACGCACCCTTAACGCCAGCCCTAATGCAATCCCAAAAGCCAACAGCAACCCGCCCGCCAGCACCAAACGAGAGAGCGAAAAGCCGAGAAACACGCTATTTTTAGGGTCTCCCGGGATCGAAAGCAAGTAAAACGTTGCTGCCAGCGCCTCAATGGAAGTTAAGACAAAAAAAGCAAACCAAGGAGTATTTTTCACTGCCATCTTTGGGAATGATCCAGATAATAAAATGCTAAAACAGCAAATAATAGACAAGTAGCAAACAAGAGGTTAGCCGGCAAGGGCGGCAATCCAAGCGCAATGAAAGCAATGCAAGATAACACTAATGCCGCCAAATGCATCAATTGCACAGCGCGCTCAGTGCCAATCCCAAGTGCAACCAGACGGTGATAGGTGTGATCGCGCCCAGCCTGATAGACTGGCTTGCCCCGTCTTAATCGAGAGAAAAAAACCAGCGATGTATCGAAAATCGGCACTCCAACCAACAGAATGGGTAAAAACCAGGATGATGCCTGGTATCGGTCAAGCGGATTATACAAAATCGCAATCACAGCGAGTAAAAAACCCAGTAATTGCGCTCCAGAATCCCCCAAAAACAAATGCGCCGGTGGAGCATTAAAGAAATACAACCCCAGACATATTCCCAATAATAGTGCGGTCAACATTGAAAGCGCTATCTGGTTTGAGTCATATGTGACAAGCATGAAGAAAGCCAGTGCCCAGCCACTTAAGCCAAGCGCCAGACCATCCATGCTATCCACCAGATTAAAAGCATTGGTTACCCCCACGAGCCAAAAAACTGTTAAAAAGCGGTCTAGCCAGACATAGATCAGCGGACTGCCTCCAATGTAAAACGCGCTGTTTTCAAAAACCTGAATGGACACGCCCGACAACACAACTGCCATGGCACCCAGCACCTGACCAATCAATTTTTGTAAAGCGGAAAGTCTCTTGAAATCATCCCACAAACCAAATGCAAAGATGAGCAGCGCCGGCCAAAAAACGCCGATTAGGCTCATTTTCCCCAGACCAAATGCAAAGAACAAAACCAACAGAACAAGCAAAATAACCAATCCGCCTGCCAGTGGAATCGGCTTGGTATGCTGTTTGTGAGACTGAACCCCTGGGTGGTCTAATAACCCGACTCGGCAGGCAAGACGAATCATAAACGGGCTGATCAATCCCGTCAAAATGACCCCTGCCAGAATCCCCTTAAACATGTATGAAACAGACGAAACGCTCAAAGCGGGCACCTAAATCATCATTGTTGATATATTCTAATGGTATCAGATACCACCCGTTCAATTGAAAACTCACGTACAGCTATTTCGCGACCATTTTTGCCCATCATAGACCGCAGCGAGGGATCCAGAATCAGCCGCTTCAACGCATCTGCCAGCGCATAAGCATCGCGCGGCGCTACCAGTAAACCATTCACCCCGTCTCTGACCACCAGCCTACAGCCGGGTACATCCGCCGCCACCACGGGGCGTCCGCTGGCACCCGCTTCAGCCAACACGCGGGGCATCCCTTCCCGATAAGAAGGCAGGCAAACAATGTGTGCCTGTGCATACACTGCTGCAATGTCCTCCTGCCAGCCCCACCACTCCACTACTTCTTCTTTTTGCCAAGCAGTCAACTGACTGATAGGGATAGCAGCGGGATTACCACTATCCATTTTTCCAACCAGTGCAAAGCGTGCCCGAATGCCTTCCGCACGGAGCATGCGCGCTGCTTCTACAAACTCACCCACACCTTTGTCCCACAATAAGCGCGCTGGCAGAACAACCAAAGGCATTCCTGTAGCTTCTTCACAAGGGAAGAATCTTTTTATATCTACTCCAGAACCTGGTATCAAATAAGCGCGCTGTGCATCCGCGAACCGATATGACAGAAAAAGCTGTCTGTCTTCCGGATTTTGAAAAATAACATCTGTACCCTGTAATGCCATGCGATACCAGCGGCTTACCAGCCAGCGGATTAAGCGAGCTTTGATGGATTGGCTGATAAAAACATAACCCAATCCCGTAATTGAATTGATCACCCTGGATATTCCAACCTGACGCGCAGCAAAGGAACCATACAAAACACACTTGATGGTAAAGTGGTGAACGAGATCGGGCTGTTCACGCCGGTAAAGATGCTGCAAACGCATCAATGTAACCAACTCTGCAACAGGGTTAAGTCCACGGCGTGAAAAAACAAAAGGCTGCCAGTGAAAACCCATTTCCTGCAGCTTGAATCCATATTCGCCAGGCGGTGAAACCAAAAGCACATCATGCCCTTGTGTCCTCAATGCCTGTGCCAGACTCAGACGAAAGTTATACAAATACCAGTCAGTGTTCGCAAACAGAACGATTTTCACGAACCCATCCCAAACTCATGATTGTTGTTCCAGCCAAGACTGAAACATCAGAATACTCCACAAGTCATATTGCCAGTTTGCTTTGCCGTTCAAATGTTCCTGCCACTTCTGGCGGATTGGTTCAGGTTTAAAGAACCCTTCCTGACGCAGACGCGTTTCATCCAGAAGCGTTTCAGCCCAATCCCGTAACTCATGCTTCAGCCAGCCATCAATGGGCAAAGCAAATCCCATTTTGGGGCGCTCAATCAATTCAGCCGGCACATACTGGTAAAGCACCTGGCGCAGTAACCATTTACCCTGTCCATTGCGTAGTTTAAAATCAAGGGGTAAACTCCAGGCAAACTCTACCACACGATGATCATCCAGCAAGGGGACACGAGATTCCAGGCTGACATTCATACTGGCGCGATCCACCTTGACCAGAATATCGTCTGGCAGGTAAGTAACCAGATCCATGAACATCATCCACAACAAAACGTTGTCAAACATTGGAGATTGCACCGGATCGTTGAACAGCAGGGGTGGCTCAGTCCCTTCCAGAACAACCTGTTGCGGTTGTTCCCAATGTGAGGCTTCAACCAAATACATCTCGCGTTCATCTTTTGCCCGCAGAATTTTTGTAAACTTTTGAACCTTATCTGCCAGAAGTGACTGCCGATAGGTTGCTGGCAAAACCTGCTGCAAATGCTTCAACAAACCTGCCCATTGTGCAGGAGTAAGTCTTTGAATCAGCCAGCCAGCCGACCGCCGTCCACCAACCCCCAACCAACCGACATATTTCCACAGCCGTTTAGACCAGAGGTGACGTACGTAGCCGGCAAATAGTTCATCCCCCCCATCCCCCGATAAACTTACTGTAACATGACGACGCGCCAATTGGGAAACCAGACAAGTAGGAATTTGCGAACTATCCGCAAACGGCTCATCATAGATTTGCGGTAAATAAGGAATGATAGCCATTGCTTCTTTCGGCGTTACATATAGCTCGGTATGATCTGTACCCAGATGTGCAGCTACCCGCCGTGCAAAACCAGCCTCATCATAATCGGACTCGTGAAAACCAATCGTGAACGTCTTAACGGGAATACTACTCTGCGCCTGCATCAATGAAACCACCGTAGAAGAATCAACGCCGCCGGAAAGAAATGCGCCTAACGGCACATCAGCAATCATGCGCAAACGCACTGATTCGCGCAGGATACGATCCAATTCCTGAAGCGCCTCATTCTCATTGCCACGGAAAGGTTCTCTCACACCTCGCTCAGCAGCCTCACGCGCCGACCAATAAGGAACAAAATCCGCTTCTTGCGTACCGCTCTTAAGGATGAGGATATGACCAGGTAAAAGTTTAAAAATACCCTGATAGATCGAATAAGGAGCAGGAACATAACTATAGCGCAGATACAAAGTCAGCGCGTTGCGGTTAACTTCTCCCTCAAATCTTGGATGTGCCTTCAGGGCTTTCAGCTCGGACCCAAACAGAAATGCGCCATGATTCCAGCCATAATACAGTGGCTTAATACCAATGCGATCACGCACCAGATAGAGAACTTTCTCCGCTCGGTCCCATAGCGCAAAGGCAAACATACCGTTGAAGCGCCTGACCGCCGCTTCTACCCCCCACTCGCAAAATGACGCCAGCATAACCTCGGTATCTGAACGACTGCGGAAATGATGTCCTGCGTCAATCAACTCTTGTCGCAATTCAGCAAAGTTATAAATCTCGCCATTGAAAACAATCACATAACGATCATTCACTGAAAACATTGGCTGATGCCCGCCCGGTGATAGATCCAAAATCGCCAGACGGCGGAATCCAAAAGCCACCCCGCAAGTCTCATCCACCCACACACCATGATCGTCCGGACCACGGTGAACAAGGGTGTGCGCCATTTTTTCGACGCAGGTTTCCATTTCTTGGCGCGTCATCTCTAAAGAAGGGGTTAAAAAACCGGTAATCCCACACATGATTTTTTAGGGTGTCCCTCAATTGACTGCTATACAGCCGGGAATACCTTATCGCCCTTGCCAATACCCAGATGGATCATGTTGAACCCTGCCTCTGTCCATTCCTTCCCCCTCCAGGCATTGGCTGCTGTCACTATCAGTCGTGCGGGGGTCTGCAAGATGAGTTGTTGTGGCGTTAGGGAAAGAAATTGTTTATGACCGACCAATAATAAAACAACTTCCGCATCAGCCAACGCGGTCTCCAACTTACTCACCATTTGAATCCCATCTATCTTAGCATCCACTTTATAAGGTTCAAAAGCCTTAACTACAGCGCCAGCTTCGACCAGCTTTTTTACCACTTCGATCGCCGGGCTTTCGCGCAAATCATCTACATCTGGCTTATAAGACAACCCCAATGCAGCAATCCGCCTCCCGAAAAGCTGATCCTGCAACGCACGCCGTACCAGCGCTACTATATAGTGTGGCTGGGCATCATTCACCCGTCGGGCAGTATAAATCAAAGGTGTCAATTCGGGTGCAGCCTCAACCAAAAACCATGGATCAACCCCAATACAATGCCCTCCAACGCCAACCCCTGGGGTCAGAATTTTTACTCGCGGATGTAAATTAGCAATCGAAATTGCTTCCCAAATATCCACACCAAAGCGATCTGCCAAACGGGAAAATTCGTTTGCTATGGCAATGTTGATATCGCGATAAGTATTTTCCATCAACTTGACCATTTCAGCCGTCGTACAATCAGTGAGTACAATTTGACCCTTAGCAAACAAGCTATACAGGTCACGACCAGCCACAGCGGAGAGTTTATTCAAACCACCGATAACTCGCGCATTCTCTACAAGCTCTTTCAAAATTCGACCAGGAAGCACGCGCTCAGGTGAATAAACGACATAAAAATCTTCACCTGCTCTTAACCCGGAACATTCTAAAATAGGAACAACCAGATTGCGTGTGGTCAAAGGCGGTGAAGTTGATTCCAGCACTACCAGATTGCCGTGACGCAGATGTGGGACAACCGCTTCAGTGGCTGCCGTAACTGCCCGCATGTCCGCACGCTTGTCCTCATAAAACGGCGTAGGTACCGCAATGATAAAGGCATCTGCAGGCTCGGGTTCAGTGCAGACTCGCAATTTTCCTAACCGGATAGCCTCTGTCACCAGCTCATAAAGACCTTCTTCGTAAATATGAATTTTGCCATTTTGTAAGCCGTTGACAATATCCCGATTGATATCCACCCCGATAACGTTAACTCCCTGCCCTGCCAGCACAGCTGCCGTAGGCAAACCGATATATCCCAACCCTAAAACGCACACTTTTTCAAAGTTCATATCACCTCGTTGCAAAAGTTTTTATCTGTGGCGGCCTAATCTTCGCGATTCCATCTCAAAAGGGATAGTAATATCTTTATGCGACAATGTTTCACCATACTCGGCGAAAAACGTGAATGATCGAGCGATCCCGGCAGGGAACCGTTTGAGGTGTTGGCGCCAATTCATCAAAATGACCGATTTGCGCTAGATTATTATAGAACGATTCTTTTACGTATCGCTCGGCAACTAACAAATAATCTGCCTCTGCACGCCATTGTTGATCCAGCGCATCGTTCCAGAAACCCAAACGGTAAAGTCCCTCCGGATCGCCCCCCTTAAGATAAGTGTACCAGTGGTTTAACTGCGGCGGGTAGATGGTATTCTCCGGCAACAGATATAATAGCGGCAAGGGCGATACATCATTCATCCAATATACCCGCGCTCCAGGTGGTATCAGTTGCCGCAAATGGCTGCCAACTGCCTCGTGCGAAGCGATCACGTCCCCCCCACAATCCGAAGGCAACTTACCGCCACTCAACAAACCAGTTGGTGACAACAAAGTTCCAATCATAAGAAAGGAACAGCTCAATATAAATCCGTAGTTCCCTACCGCCTGCCCACGCTTGAGCATTATGCGGTAAACCAGATACACGATCATTAAGAACAATATACCAAACAATGCTCCAGCAACAGTCGGCAAAATAACCTGAAGCTGCTCGTAGGTCAGTCCAAACTTGTTACTGAGCAATCGCCATAGCTCTGTACTGCCCGGCATCATACGCAATTCCTTCACACGCGGCACCCGGATTGTCAGCAACCCACCCAAATGCTGATAGGCGCCAAATCCAATACCAATTGAGCAGAGCAGTATCACCCCAGCTATCAAAGTTTGTCGAACGGGATGAACCTTTCGCTGCCATGAGGAAAACGAAATGAACACAAGTAATATCAACAGCGGACTAAAGAATGTCATATATCGAGAAAAACAAAAAGTGCAATAATCCTTGCCCAGCGCACCGTACAAATGAACTGCTATCAGCACCGTCAGCATCGCCGCCAACGTCATAGATGCCCTAAACGTTACGGCTTTTTTCCAGTCTTTACAACGGGGCAGAACCAACAGCGCCAGTACAGAGCCAACAAACCCCAAAAAGTTAAATCGAACACCTTCCCAAAATGAGAAAAGATTGGCAAAAGCTCCCAAGTCGTTGCGCCAGAGGGAAACACCTCCTCCCCTTGAGACTATAAAACGAGCAAACAGCCAGTGTTTGAATGGAGAAGGGGTTATATCCACCCAAATCTGCATGATACCCGGCCAGTAAATGGCATGACTGACCACCAGAGCCGCTAAAGATACTACAAGCGCCAAAGTCCCTTTGCGCCAGCCATGTTCCCAATATACATAAGCAACTATAAATGGAATCACCGGTGCCATATTCTGACGGGTTAAGACGACCGCAACTGCCAACAACGTCCCTAACGAGATTTGCCATCCCGATCTGTCCCGTCCCAGCACAAACACCAGTGACCAGATCAGCAGACAGGCAGTAACAACCTGGGATAGCGCCTGAGTGTAATTTGCCAGATTCGCTGGATTGAGCGCCGAAATCCATAATATAGCAATCGCCCACCCCTTGCCCGCCAGCCGCCTGGTCAGCCACCATAATCCTGCCAGCATAAGCAAACTTAAAAAAATAGAAAAATAACGACCGGTGCGCAAGCCGGGTTCAAATACTGCCTGAGCCAATCCGGGTATCAAATATGACAACGGCATTTTGTTGGTCAGCGGTCCGTATTCCTGAAACGGGCGATAAACGCCGCGTACAAACAGCAGCCCTTTTGTCAGGTAAGTTCCTTCGTCCATCGTCACATCCATCGTATGAGCAAGGACGAATGACTGAACTACATAAAGGACAACTGCCAGCAAAGCCAATATCGTTTGAAACCACGGGCGATGAAACAGCCGCCTGATCATTTCTCGCTCACTTTTTTTGACAGGAGCGAATGTCCAGCAGCCGACGAAATTCGTCCGTTCGTTTCGCCCTGACTTCATCGAAAACCTTTATGCAAGAATCCTCAAACAATTTCTGACCTTTCGCTCCAATTTGATCCCAGTATTTATCATCCATATAGATGTAGTCAAAACCCGCTGCGCGGATCGCGTAGGGATCAGGCGTTTCCGTCAACTTTTCCCACTCAGGCTTGCTGCGATACCAGGTGATGTTGGAATCGGTGAACCGTCCAAATACGGTGGGAGCACGGTAGGATATTCGATCAAAGATCAACGCATCGGCTTCCAGATTGTTCCAGTGCCTTTGCATCATCTGGGCATCCAACACGCTAATGAAAGTGGAATAGATTGGCTTTGGCGCTGAAAGTAACTCAAAGCCAAACAGCACCATCCCCCCAAACATGCTAAACAAGAGCAGACAGGCAACTACAATCTTAATCCAGTCCTTGCGCCTTGCAGCAACAAAGGGCAGGTATACAAAGCCCAAAGCACCTAAATTCATCAAACTACCCTGCGCCCGTGTTAAAGCGGTTGGACCTGCCGGGCCCGCATATTGGGCAAACGCAAGCAAAATGGACGCCAGCGACCAGGCAAACCCAAAAACCAGATACCAGTGACCAGAACGGAAAGCTTTGTAAGCAAAGACAAACGCTATCGGTAAACCTATCAGAAGCAAGCCATTGGCTTCAAAGAAAAGTACCAGCAAGTGGTAGGGATTAGTTAATTCCAGATAGCCAAGGTGAGTAGATAATAGAGCAGGCGGCCAGCGCAGATGAAGACCACCGCTAAAATAGGACTGCCCCGCGGCAGCAGGAAAAAACAGATTATTGACTGCATCCAGAAACACACCGCTGATCACCCCACCCTGTACCAGCGTGACAAGACCTGCAAAAAACGCAGCGACAAACCACTTGCGCAATGAACCCGGAATCATACGACGGTATCGGATCAGGTAGACAAAAGCCACCAGAACCAGTCCGGCACATAACGCAACAAAGCCTACCTCATTACTGAGTGCCAGTGCAGACAATATTAGCACAGTCACCAACCCGCCCAACCATCCGCGCCAATGATGATAACTCAGCAACAAAATCCCTGTAATGATTCCACCCAAACCACCAGCGCCAGACTGAAAAGTCCAAACTGTTGCCGTATCCATTCCGCCCATAAAGGCAAAAGGAAACTCCCAGGTAGCACCCGATTCAATCGGGAATGGACTGAGCAGGGCAGCAATAAAATCTGGTCCAAGCCCCGCACTTGAACCAATAAATGTGATCTGCCCGCCGAGCTGATCCAACAAGTTCTCCGGTAAAAGCAACATCCCCCAGCGCAACCCGCCGCTAAACAAGCCAAACATCACTGCTACAAAACCCAAAAAACTGCTGCGGGTGAAACGTCGCACAAATAGCCCACTCAGGATCAAAGCCAGCGCTGTAGCAAAACCTCGTACCAGATCGAGCGCTGTCCAAACAAAAATATCGCCTATACGCAAAACCTGCGCCGAGAAAAGTAACGTCGCGTAGTGATAATTGAATGAGAGTCTTGGGTCAAGTGCAAAGTGAGGCGGTATATCTCCAGTTGCAAGAATCGAGGTCATCGGCAGATTTTGATAATCATCTAAAATAGCCAGCCCACGACCTACAGCAAAGAGCATGTATCCCAGTATAGCCAGAGCCAAAAGTTGCAGTGGACGAACGGGAATTTCAAGCAAACAACGCCAGTTGCGCCAGATCGTCAATCCTGCTGTTACTCCAGCCACAAACACCAAACCTGCCGCCAACCAGAACGCCAGCGGTACAGAAACAAAACGCCCCAACAGGTTTGCCAGCCAGTTTTCTAGCACTAACCCTAAACCAATGCCAGCCAGCACCTGTTCATCATGACGAAGGTTAAAGGCAGCACGTAGCAGCCAGATTCCACCTAACGCCCACAAACATGTCCAAAGAAAAAGATCAATGGCTTCTTGCATTTGGGGTTCCCGAGTTCACATCATAACGGATACCCAGCCTTTCCGTCAATGGTTCAAAAAACACGACGGGTTCAAAGACCAGTGTAATTTTCATCAAAGCTTAACTTCTCTTAAACAACATGTCTTCACAACGCGCTATAATGCAAGTAATAAAGAGAGGCTCTGTTTTGAAAGAAATTCTGGAAGCTCAAATTGGTGACTGGCTGCGTCAGCGCAACTTGAAATTAGTTGTGGCAGAATCATGCACGGGTGGACTGATTGGACACCGAATTACCAATATCCCTGGCTCTTCAGACTATTTCCTTGGTGGTATGATTGCCTACTCTTACGAAGCAAAAGAGCGGTTACTCGGCGTTCCGCATGAGATAATTGCCCGGTATGGTGCCGTAAGCTGCGAAACGGTCATTGAAATGGCACGCGGCGCCCGGCAGGTTCTAGCAAGCGATTTCCCATTGCAACATATTATCGGGCTGGCAGTCAGTGGTATTGCCGGTCCTGGAGGCGGAATACCCGGCAAGCCTGTTGGTCTGGTCTGGATCGGCTTAAGCACCCCAGAATGGGATCGAGCATGGAAGTTTATATGGCACGGGAACCGTGTTGAAAATAAAGAACAATCTGCCCAAGCTGCCCTGCAAATCCTTCTTGATTATTTGAGCGGACAACTCACCCCCTAACTGAGCGCATTGCAGCGCTCATCAGGCAACCACTCTTCTGTTCAAGTGTTTCTAATGACAAGGAAAATACAATGGAAAATCAGACAAAACGCATACTGATTCTGACAGCGGATGCTGGCTTTGGACACCGCAGTGCAGCCAATGCCGTTGCTGCCGCCTTGCACGAATTATATGGTGATGTCTGTCGGGTGGAAATTGTGAACCCCCTTGAGGATAAACGAACGCCCGCTTTTTTGCGGGAGACCCAATCCGACTATGACCGCATTGTCCGTGAAATGCCTGATCTTTACCGCGTGGGCTTTGGAGCCAGCGACAACCTGATCACATCCGCTATTTTGGAAAGCGCCTTGATTCCCATGCTGTTTGAGCCATTGTGGGATATGGTAGAAAATTACAAACCCGATACCATTTTGACCACTTTTCCCATTTATCAGGCACCTTTGACAGCAGTATTTTCAATCAAAAAAGTTTTCACCCCTTTCTTCACTGTGATTACCGATCTCTCGACAATTCACCGTATCTGGTTTCACCGCAAAGTGGATGCTTGTTTCGTGCCTAACGAGGTTGTATACAGCTTGGGAGCCAGTTACGGTATGCCTTACCGGAAAATGATTGTTACTGGCATCCCGGTCAATCCGCTGATTACAAGAGAACGACGTTCTCCCAGTGAACTGCGCACCAGTTTGGGGTGGAACACCAATTTGTTCACCATTCTGGCGGTAGGCAGCCGGCGTGTAGAAGGCCTTACTAAAATTCTCAACCTTTTTAATCACTATGGTGCTCCGATCCAGTTGGTAGTTGTTGCCGGTAAAGACGAAGAGCTCTACCGTGAACTTCAACAAATTGAGTGGCACGTCCCCGCTCACCTCTACGAATATACGGATCAGATGCCTATCTTTATGCGCGCCGCGGATGCGATTGTCTGCAAAGCTGGAGGGCTGACGGTCACTGAATCGCTCGCCTGTGGACTGCCAATGATGTTGATCAATGTGATCCCCGGACAGGAAACCGGAAACGCCGAATTCGTCGTATCCAATGGTGCAGGTGTATTAGCAGAAGATCCTGTCACAGCATTGGAAACCTTGACACACTGGCTGATCAATAATCGTGCATTGCTAAAACAGCAGGCGAAAAACGCTCAGCGGCTGGGTAGGCCCTACGCTGCTTACCGAGTCGCCAGATTTCTCTGGCGAGCCGCAGAGCACGGCGTCTCCGATAAAACACACAAGCGGATTAATGGGCGATCCCTGTTGATCAAACTTCTGGACCAAAGCCGGATAGCATGGCGCAAACAAATCCAGCAGGTAAAAAGCAATAAAGTGAATTTATGATGGCTTGCCCAAACGAGCCCGTTCTTCCCCAACAATGGAGCTATCCAGTTTACGGAATAGCGGCTGGGGGGATTGAAGCCGCGTGCCTGCAGCCAACTGGCTGGCTTCCCAGCGCCCGCTGGCTTGACCGGGATAATAACGCAAAACCGTATGTTCTCCCAATTCATCCTGCACCGTCTCAACCCCTTGTGTGCCAAACAAAGGCTGAGAATAGCCCAGATAAGTGTTAAGCTTTTCGCTGGTGAAAGGCAAAAACGGCGCAAATAAAATCTTAAGTGAATCAATGGCACGCAACGCAGTGAAAATTGCTCTGCCGGCAGCAGCCTTGTCTGTCTTGATCAGGTTCCAGGGAGCAGTTAAATCCAGATAGCGATTCACTTCAGTCGCCAACCGCATCGCCTCGCCCACCGCATTGCGCAAATGCACCGCCTCTAACTCATTACCAACAGTCTCAAAACCGTTTTCTATCGTTGTCAGCAATTCCTTATCTTGTGCGGTAAGCTCTCCCGGATCAGGTACATGACCTTCCCAATGCTTGCAAGCAAACGAGAGCACCCGATTCGCCAGATTGCCCCAGGTTGCTACCAGTTCATCATTATTTCGCTTCAGAAAATCCTCCCAGTTCCAATCAGTATCTTTGGTTTCAGGCATGTTAACAGTAAGGTAATAGCGCAACGGATCAGGATCGTAACGCGTCAATGCATCCCGCGCCCATACTGCCCAGTTACGGCTGCCTGAGATTTTATCCCCCTCGAGATTCATAAATTCATTGGCAGGCACATCATACGGCAACACCAGTTCCATTGGAGGATAGCTGCCCTGCAACTCATCAAACGTTGTCCCACAGCCCATTAATTGCGCCGGCCAGATAATGGCATGAAAAGGAATATTATCTTTGCCGATAAAGTAAAAGGTTTTCGACTCCGCTGTATGCCACCATTCTCGCCACGCTTCTGATTGTCCAGTGATTTTGGACCATTCGATGGTCGCCGAAAGGTAGCCAATTACCGCTTCAAACCACACATACAAACACTTTCCGTCCCAACCCTCCATCGGTACTGGAATACCCCAGTCCAGATCGCGGGTGATCGCGCGCCCGCGCAAGCCTTCCGCTAGAATTTGACCCAATGACTGGCGTATCACATTCGGTCTCCAGTAAGACTCACGTGACCGCAAGAAACTCACCACTCGATCTTGCAGTTTAGCCAAGTCAAGGTAATAGTGTTCCGTCTCTCGTAATTCTGGTCGTGAGCCGTCAATTCTTGAGCGTGGATCAATCAGCTTTCCTGCTTCCAACAGATTGCCGCACTTATCGCATTGATCACTGCGCGCTTTGGTATAACCGCAAATGTAGCAGGTACCCTCCACATAACGATCCGGAAGAAATCGTCCCTGACTTGGCGCAAACCATTGCAATTCACGATCCGTATAAAGATACCCATTGCGGAGTAAAGCTAAAAAAACATTCTGGGATACCCGAAAATGATTAGACGTATGGGTGCTGGTGAAAAGGTCATACGTCAGTCCCATCCGCATGAAGAGGTCTAAGAACGTAGCATGAAAACGTTGATAGACTTCATATGCGGATACTTTTTCGGCATCCGCACGGACAGTAATCGGCGTACCATGCGCATCCGACCCAGAAACCATCAAAACCCGCCTACCCTTCAGCCGATGATAACGGGCGCAGATGTCAGCCGGCAAATACGCACCAGTTACATTGCCCACATGAATCTCTGAATTGGCGTAGGGCCAGGCAACTGCGATCAAAACAGGAAAGGACATACCTCACCTCATACGGATTGAAATAGACAGGGAAATTCTATCATGGAATGTACCAATGGATAAACTTATCGGTGACTGTTCCAAAACTGGTAAACTTAACTGACAACCGCCATATCTGGCGATCAGGAACACTTGCTATCCCCCAAATCTGGCGGTTTCAACACATATCTACCAAATTTGGAACAATCACAAACTTATCCTTCCACACACGGGCTTTGAAAACAAGTTTGAACCATCATGAAACACGATAAATTATCTTCAAGATACACCCTCACTTGACGCTGTAAGCTCCCTGCCTCCTCAAGGAATAGCGCGCCGCGCCAAAAAATCCAACTGGTGTGCAATATATACTAACTCGCCCATCTCAATTTGGGAATATCGCTGCTCAGCCCAATTCTGCAAAGTCGAGCTGTTCAAAAATGGATAATCTTGCAACGCGCATTGAATTGTGCTCACAATATAAGTTAAGAAGCATTTCTCTTCGTCGCTGTATTGTCCGTTTTTAGGAAATACAACCCAATCTGAACTGCCGGCATCCAGAATATTCCAACCCGCCTCCTTTAACCAACAGAACATTCGCCGTCCCGTTTGACTACCTCCGCTGAGAGAACCTTTCGTTATCCTTTGATCCATTGTCTGATGATACGCTGTCGCAATCAGGGCATCTAACTCTGGATCAATGACTGGTTCAAACAATGTCAAACCATCAAAATTTATCGTCGCATATAATAATGCGTCTAATTTGGTTATCTTCAGCAACCCCCTTAAGACATCTGGAACATTTACCAAATCCAGAAATGCATTTGCAATCACCACGTCCCACAAAAGTAAACCCTCAGAGCGTTCCACAAATTCATAAAAATCACACCTCTCCAACAAAACTTCAACTTGACATCCACTTTTCTCAAGGCATAAACGGTTTGGCACCTCAGTAACTTGCCAGCCAGTCTGTTGGGTTTCTTTGGAAATTAAGTGATGTGCCGTTTGAATATTTTGCGCCTCCACGTCCAAAACAGTATAAACAGCCTTTTCCAAAAAACCAGCGCCAAGCAATCGCAGAAACATTGTGCCAATGCCCGCTCCAATTTCAAGAACTTGAAGTGAGCTGCCAATATGCTGACAGTGTTTCAACGCTTGACCGAAGGATTGCAAAACCCGTAGATTTAATGCACGATCATCTATCCATCTTTTCGCCCACAAGTACTGTTGAAAAGAATCTTCCATCCTTCCGCCCCTTATTCACAAAGTATGCAAAAACGAATAGATTTTCTCACAGGTCTGCTCCCAGCTCGGAAAATCGTCAAACCGCTTTCGAGCACCAAGACTAAGCATTTCCAATAAAGCTCGGTCGGATTGCATCCGCCGCAATGAGTCCGCCAAAGCAGCTACATCATCCATCGGCAGCAACACACCGCTGCGATGATTTTCGATGATCTCGGTTACACCGCCAGATGCAAAAGCTACAGCAGGCACACCCCATCCCATTCCTTCTAAACAAGCAATCCCAAATCCCTCATACGAAGAAGGCATGACCAAAACGTGCGCCACGCGCAGCAATGAAGACAATTTCTCATCGCTTGTCTCTCCGTGAATGTAAACGCGAGACTCCAAATGGAGATCAGCTAAACGCGCTTCGAGTCCGCAAAAGTATTTTGGTTCAACATTTAGCCTGCCCACTACATGCAACCGCCATTCAATATCCATCAGTTGACCAAGTGCTTCAATCAGAACGTGAAGACCTTTTCGTAAAGTGATATTCCCAATAAAGATGATTTGCAATGGGCCTTGCTGACGACATCTTTGTTGTATCTGTTCAAGAGTGATACTACTCCCAAAACGGTCACCAGCCGGGTACGCCACAATCCCCCGACAACTCATACCAGACAGTTGCTCTACCGATTGGCGTGTAGTGTAACTATTAAACACAAATGCATCTACTGTCCGCAAATATGCTCGCTCAACCAGAGCATATAACCGCTTCAACCATTTTTGATGCCGCTCGCTGCTGCGTAAATGATGTACGATAGAGATAATGGGAAACTTAACTCGCCGTTTCAACATTCTATTCAACCAGAATAAAGACGGATGATTAAGCTCATCCTGTAATAAGACATCCCCTTCCCAAAACGTTAATTCTTTGAGAAGTCGAGAGTTAAAATTATCCCCCAAGTGCGCTAAATAATATCGCCAAGGCAATGAGATAAGTTGAACCTCGTCTCCCCGGCTTTTCAAGTAACTTACAAGCTGCCGGTCATAGAAATAGCCACCAGACAGCGTATCCAAACTTCCATAAATGATTAAGCCTAATCGCAATCAACGCTCCAGCTCAAAGGATGCCCAGGCTTGTTCATTTTCCCACAACTGTACTTTCACCCGCCGAACATTAGCAGCAGAAATCTCGCCGGAAAGTGCTTCACACAGAATGCGAGTGAACCGCTCCAGCGAAGGATTGATTCCAGAAAACTCAGGCAATTCGTTTAACAATTTATCTCGATAGGTTTCTAGTTGACGTTCAAGTTTCGCTTCAATTTCAACAATATCAACCAGATAACCATGTTGATCAAGTTCTTGACCGGACAACACCAGCTCAATCACGTAGTGATGAGAATGAGGAAAGTTCTCTGCGCCCCAATCGCCCCCAATCAGAAAATGTTGCGCAATAAAATCCCTTTGTACTGCAACTTGAAACATTCTGTCACCAGCCTTTCTATTGCTTTAGTAGAATTGATCAAGAATAGGTTAGCACGACCTGAATGGTCTGCTCTGGATGTGCAGCCAACAACTCATAAGCTTGGGCTGCCTTTTCAAATGGGAAGCGATGGGTGATCCACTGTTCTGGCTTAATCTGCTGCAATTTTTTCCATGCCAGCATTATCCGACGCGCTTTATTCCAACGACCGCCTAATTCCGGTGTTACTGTACTGACCTGACTGCTAATCAAGCGCATACGGCTGCGATGGAATCGCCCGCCCAGTTCCAACCTAACCTCATTTTTACCATACCAAGAACCTATCACGACTCGCCCATTGAATCCGGTCACTGCAATTGCCTGATTAAGCGCCACCGGTTTCCCAGAAAGCTCAAAAACCAGATCGTATTCGCCGGTCAGCCCAGCCTGAATCACTTCAGCTTGCGCCTTCTGCAACCAGCCGGCTGAATACGGGTCAAGACTGGCTGTTGCGCCCAGTTCCAACGCCACATGACGCCGATGAGGATATTTGTCAAATGTGACCAATGCGCCAAGCGGAAAATCCACCAGCAAAGCTGTTGTAAGAATCCCAACAATTCCCAAGCCAAACACTGCAACTGCCTCCCCAATTAGGGGACGCCCATCTAACAAAAAGTTGATAGCCGTTTCCATATTGGGCAAAAATAGAGCATTCTCCGCAGAAATTCCGAAAGGCAATGGAATAAGCTCGGTCAGATTCGCTACAAAAGCACTTTCATGTGGATGAAAAGAAAATACTTTTCGCCCAATCCATCCCTCGTCAACATCTTCACCCACCGCTTTGACCTGACCAACAACGGAATAGCCATATTTGAAAGGATATTCAAAGTTGCTTTTCTGCAAAGACGGAATGGTCTCATCGTGCATCATATCGTGAGGTGCCTGCCCGCGGTAGATCAACATTTCCGTTCCCGGACTGATTGCCGAAAACAATGTCTGAACAACCACCTGCCCACGAGCAGGTGGCGCAAGATTTTCCTCTTGAATCTCCAATTTTTCAGGAGCAGTAAACAACAACGTCTGACGTCTCATGATTGCTTCTCCTGTACAGGTCCAAGAAAACGATGATAACTCCAGCTTGCTGATGTGCTGGTTCTTCAAAAATCCCGTGAGCACATCTCATCAATCCAAAAATTATTTTCTCAGAAATGCATAGCCCAATCTATCCAGCCAAGTTGACACAACAACATTATCTTACAGCACCCTTTTATCTTAAAAAACTTACAATGGCTCTCATCTCGCCCACAATAATAATGAGACACAGCATTCTGCTCTGCCCGCAATGGCTCTAAAGACAAAATCAGTTCTCTAAATCAAGACAGTTACCCCAAATTAGGGCTTTTCGATGAATAAGAGAATCAACAGCAACACCTCGATAAGTTTGTCAACATATCCCAACAAGGAACGTTCACCGAATAATACCCACAAAAAGATGGTCGTTGCAGTAAAGATGATCAGCAGCCATTTCACCAAGCGTGGCTGCAACTTCAAAATGGGAAATTCAACCAACAATATAGCTAAAAGCCCAAGATAACCAATCCCATTCAGCGTAAACAACAAATCTAATTTTCCCATCAGCACATTCAAGTAAAAATGAATCAAAGCAGTAGCAACTGTTAACAAAATAATCCCCACTTGTAATATACCAATGCGTTTTCTTAATTTCAGCTTCATAACAACCTCCTAAACTTTTAATCATCAACGGATACGAAGCGACCAACTGCCAATCAACAATCCCACTCCCCCAAAGAATATATCTCGCCCTCGATTGAGCAATACCAGTGAAATACCTATTGCTGGTGAATAACCAAGTAACTGCATCGCCAACACCTGACTGACTTCAAGCGACCCCAAAGCCCCGGGCAAAGGGGGCAAAAGCGCCAACCGCGCCAAGGTCATTGCAATCACCGTCTGAACCCAGTCGAGCTTCAAGCCAAGAAAAAGCAACACAAGATAGTACTCAGCCGCCATTGCAATCCAAACAACCATAGAAATCAGAAACAATAGAACCAAAAGAAGCGGTTTCTGATGAGATAACCCTATAATTTCAGCTTCAACGTTTTGAACAACCTGATACAAGCGATACATTCTCCCTTCTTGAGAAAAAGGCACAAATAAGCGCAAAAGTTGTGATAGAACGAATTGTCCACGCAACAAGAAAAATAAATAAAAAACAAGGGATATAAGCGCAACGATGATCGGTAGAAGCATCCAACCGCTCTGCCAGTAGTAAGTTTGTCTGGCGAACAAAACCACCACCAGCCCTAAAATCAAAAAAGTAAAGTTAGCAATCACTTCAATCAACTTATCCAGAAAGACACTCGACGTTGCCGTTGAAAGTCCAACTTGATGGCGACGCTGCAACAACAACACCTGCACCGGTTCGCCGCCAAATTGTGTGCCCGGTGTAAAATAGCTAATCCCGAACCCCGCCAAACGATAAAGAGAGAGCGCAACGTATCCCACCGGTTGACGAAAGAAACGTAAGATGAGCCACCAGCGACCGCTGAACAACAACAAGATACTACAGTTTGCAAGAATTAAGATGATAATCTGCCAGAAAGAAAGCAAGTGAAGGGTCTGCCAAACTTCAACAAAAGACACATTCCGCAACGCCCACCAAAGACACAACAAAACTACTAACCACACCAACCAAGAAAGATGCTTGAGTCTGCTCATTCCTATTTTCTTTCCCCCGCCCGCTTATAAATCAACGTATCTTCAGGCTTCCACAAGGATAGTCGCCCGCTGCCCGTAAAAAACAACAGCGAGCTGCAAACTAGTATGATCCAAAAAACCTCATTCATCAAGTCAAATTGTAAAAAGTATCCAGAAAACAAAAGTGCCAATATCGCAGTAATCCGTCCAGCAATGCCAAATAAAAGCAGTAACAACATTACTCCTTCCAAAATTACATCACCTATAAACAGGCCAGTCGAACCAGAAAGCCACAAAGAAACAATTGAAGCAATGACAATTGCGCGCAAAATAAGCGGTACCCATTGGACAATCCAACTCAGTTGAAATTGTAATGAAATGCGAACACCACTAACAAACAACCCGTCTCGCAGAAAATTGAGCAAAAAAGGTATCATAAACAAAGTTGATGCTACAGTGGTTACCGGCGGACCAAAAATTGGCAGCAAAACAACCGCTATGAAGCCCATCTGCGATCCAGCAAGCGCTCGCCGGACTGGACTGTAAGTCAAATCATATACCGGCAGCCCAAGTTTCCTGCGCCGCCATATACCGAACAAAAACAAATATCGAGCCAACCCCACCATTAGATACCACCAAGGCGCCTTACCATACAGAACTAACAGGAAAGCACCCAGAAAAACCCCCAATCCATCCAAGAATGTGTCAAAAAATTCGCCAAGTTTGGTCTCTTGCCGTAATCGGCGCGCCAAAAAACCATCAAGGTAATCCCCAATCACTACAAGGGAATACAAAATACCAGGCATCCAACCCAGCCAACCGCCAGGCTTTGGAATAGCAACAAAACCTGCCAACATGGCGATTACAATACCACGACTTAGAGTGACCCAATTGGCAATGCCAATACCTGCAAGCGCTTGTCCTGTGTTCATTGAGACATTGAAGGCTAGATTACGCCTAAATATCAAAAGCTGGTAAGCAAGCAATACACCACTAACCGCCAGCCAAAACAGGGCATATAAAATATTCAACCGAGAATACAAGATGAAACAGCCACCCAACAGAGCTGAAACACTCAGCACACTCCAAATCCGCCAAAAGAATTTTAGGGAGGTAAGTGCAGAAATGAAACCCATCTTGAGAAAATTGTATCATTATTCAGTAAAAAGTTAAAGCAAGGGCTCTTCGTGTGTTTGTAACATCAGCGGTGGGTGAATTTCGGGAAAAGGCAAAAGGCAGGAAGTCCCCCTGCCCAATAACAGCTTAGAAAGCAGCACCGGACCCAGCCAGGAGCAGTGCAGCCCACATGCCCTGCCAGGATTT
>DAOTYY010000156.1:0-52707 GCA_034434695.1 Anaerolineaceae bacterium | reverse complement strand
CTGGATGAAGGGCTGGCTGGGGACAATCTAGGTTTGCTGTTGCGTGGGATTGAGCGGACGGATGTAGAGCGGGGGATGGTGATAGCGAAGCCTGGGAGCATCAAACCGCACACGCGGTTTTCGGCGCAGGTGTACGTGCTGAAGAAGGAAGAGGGAGGGCGGCACAAGCCGTTCTTTCCTGGGTATCGTCCGCAGTTTTACATACGGACGATGGATGTAACGGGCACGATCAAACTACCGGAAGGGGTAGAGATGGTGATGCCTGGGGACAACATCAACATGGAAGTGGAGTTGATTGTGCCGGTGGCGTTGGAGCAGGGGTCGAAGTTTGCCATTCGAGAAGGCGGCTTGACGGTTGGCGCCGGTGTGATCACCCAAGTTTATGATTAGGCAGAAGAGTATGGCTAAACAGAAGATACGAATTCGTCTCAAAGCGTACGATCATCGTGTTCTGGATCAGTCTGCCAGACGCATTGTTGAGACTGCAGAACGCAGTGGTGCTCATGTAGTAGGGCCAGTTCCTTTGCCCACTAAAATTGAGCGGTTTACTGTTCGACGTTCTACTTTTGTTGATAAAGATTCGCACGAACATTTTGAAATTCGCACCCATAACCGTCTCATTGATGTCCTCGATCCAGATGCCAAGACGATTGATATGCTAATGCGACTCAACCTGCCAGCAGGCGTAGATATTGAAATTAAAATTTAAGATTTTTTGAGATTGCCAGCAAGAAAAATTGCTGGCAATCTATGGCATTTTGAGAAAATTTGTAGTATACTAAACAGGTTTTGAATTCAGGGCAGTACAAGAGTGGTATTGTGGGCGCACGAAACAAGACACAGGGTGTCGCAGCAAGCCGCTGACTATACTGCAGGAGATGATGCAGTCAAGCCCAGACTGACAGTCTCTTGAAAATAAATGAAATAGAAGGAGAAAACCGAGATGTTTAAAGGGCTGATTGGCAAGAAAATCGGCATGGCTCAGATTTTCGATGAGGATGGTGTGGCAATTCCGGTCACCCTGATCGAAGCTGGGCCTTGCTATGTTACTCAGGTTCGTTTGCCCGAAAAGGATGGATACTCTGCAGTCCAATTGGGGTTTGAGGAAACCAAACCCAAGCGCTTGACGGGTGGTGAACTGGGTCACCTTAAACGCAATAGTCTAAATCTGCCCCCCTTGCGTTTTCTGCGTGAGTTTCGGGCTAAGAATCCGGAAGTTGCTGAGGGAGATGTTGTCAGGGTGGATGTCTTCAATGTTGGCGAGCGTGTGGATGTAGTGGGTACCAGTAAAGGTCGCGGTTTTCAGGGTGGTGTAAAACGTTACCACTTCAAAGGTGGACCAAAGACACATGGTCAATCTGATCGTCACCGTGCCCCCGGCTCTCGCAGCTCTGGAACCACACCTGGGCGTGTGTATAAAGGGTCGCGTGGTCCAGGTCATATGGGCAATGATCGAGTCACTGCGCAGAACCTGAAGGTCGCTATCGTTGATCCTGAGCGCAACTTGATAGGCGTTAAGGGTGCTATACCGGGCGCGCGCGGCGGTTTAGTATTGATAAAGGAGGCGCGAAAGCAGTAAACGCTTTCACGCGTAGGGCTGTTTTCGTGTATCAAGGGAGCGAAGCAACTATGGTAGTGGATGTTTATAACATGGAGGGCCAGAAGGTCAACACAGTGGAGCTTCCACCGAGTATCTTTGAAGCCCCAATTTATCTGGATTTGATGCATCAGGCTTATGTTCGTCAGATGGCAAATGCTCGCCTGGGTACTCATGATACCAAGACACGCGGCGAAGTAGCCGGCGGTGGGAGAAAACCCTGGCGGCAAAAAGGCACCGGACGCGCTCGACAAGGTTCCATTCGCGCGGCTCAATGGAAGGGCGGCGGTAAGGTGCATACACCACACCCGCGCAAGTATACACAAGCCATGCCATTGAAAATGCGTCGCATGGCGTTGCGTTCAGCACTTTCAGTGAAGGCTTCAGAAGCGGGAATTGTTGTGGTGGATGAGTTAAGACTGCCAGAGGCAAAAACGCGTTTGATGGCACAGGCTTTAGATACACTCATCGGAGATGCCAGCGCGCTTATTCTCATCCCAAACAAGGAAAATTATGAGATGGTTATTCGGTCAACCAATAATATTCCGGATGCCAAAGTGTTACTGGCGAATTATCTCAATATCCGCGATTTGATGGTGTTTGACAAGGTTGTGATGCCTTTGTCGGCGCTGGAAGCGATAACCACCCATCTGGGTTAGGCTGGAGGAAAAGATGAGCACAATTTATGATGTACTCCGCCGTCCACTGGTGACTGAAAAATCGAATTATCAGTTAAGTAAACTGCATCAATACGCCTTTGAAGTGGCGGATGATGCTACCCGTACGCTTGTCAAAGATGCAGTAGAAACCCTGTTTAAAGTGACCGTATTGCGGGTAAATATCATCAACACACCGAGAAAACTGTCTCGCCGAGGCCGCAGTCGCCGGATTGGCATCCGAAAGAGCGGTTTTAAAAAGGCGATTGTTACCCTGGCGCCAGACGATCGGATTCCTTTCTTTGAAGGGGTAGAGTGATGGCTGTTAAGGTATATAAACCGGTAACACCCGGTCTGCGAGGTATGACCGGTTATTCTTTTGAGGAAATTACAAAGACCGAGCCGGAGCGCTCGCTGGTTGTCGTATTGAAAAAACATGCCGGGCGCAATTTTTACGGTCGTGTGACAGTTCGCCATCGTGGCGGGGGAAATCGCCGTTTCCTGCGCATCATTGATTTCAAGCGCGATAAACGCGATATCCCGGCGCGGGTCACGGCGATTGAATATGATCCTAATCGCACAGCCCGCTTGGCATTGTTGACCTACGCGGATGGTGAAAAGCGTTACATTATCGCTCCGCTTGGTTTGAAAGTGGGCGATACCGTGATGGCTGGTGCTGGTGCAGAAATTCGTCCAGGCAATAGTCTACCTATTTCCAGCATTCCGGTTGGTACGGTTATTCATAATATCGAACTGAGGCCGAACGGCGGTGGTCAGCTGGTGCGTGCTGCAGGCGGATCAGCCCAATTACTGGCGAAAGAGGGCGACTATGCCCAGATTCGTTTGCCTTCCGGTGAGGTCCGGTTAGTACGTCAGGTTTGTTACGCAACCATTGGACAGGTTGGCAATGTAGAGCATAGCAATATCAAACTTGGCAAAGCAGGACGCAAGCGCCACCTAGGCATTCGCCCGACTGTGCGCGGTACGGCAATGTCTCCGCGTGACCACCCGCATGGTGGCGGTGAGGGACGTCAACCTGTTGGTATGCCCGGACCGAAAACTCCGTGGGGCAAGCCAACGCGTGGTTATAAAACCCGTCGCAACAAACAGACGGATAAATATATCGTTCGTCGTCGCAACCAGGGCGGCGGTCGGTAGTCTGGTCCAGGAAATTTCTGGTAAGTGAGGGACGCATTATGTCACGTTCTTTGAAAAAAGGGCCATTTGTATCGCCCAAATTGCTCAAGAAGATCGAAGCCATGAATGCTCGAGGCGAAAAGAAGGTCATTCGTACCTGGAGCCGGGCGAGCACAATTTTCCCGCAATTTGTCGGACACACTATCGCAGTTCATGATGGGCGCCGTCATGTGCCGATTTACATTACCGAGAATATGGTAGGGCACCGGCTGGGTGAGTTTGCGCCCACCCGACATTTTCGTGGGCACGTGGCAGAGAAATCAAGCAAGAGGTAAGCTATGGCGACCGATATTCGTGCAAAACTGAGTTACTGTGGTGTTTCGGCTCAAAAAGCTCGCCTGGTGATTGATCTGGTACGTGGAAAACCGGCAGTGGAAGCCTTGAACATCCTGAAATTTACACCTAAAGTAGCTGCTCGTCATGTGCATAAGTTGCTGTTATCTGCGGTGGCTAATGCTGAGGAAAACTTTGGTGTTAGCCGGGATGATTTATATATATACAAGATTACAGCAGACGAAGCGCCGACTCGTAAGTGGCGTCGCTTCGGCGCACGTGGACGGTTCAAGCCGATTTTGAGACGCTCGTCGCATATTACGATTGTGCTGCGAGAACAACAGTAGGAGAAGCACATCAGGAGAGCATATGGGTCGAAAAGTTCATCCGATTGGATTTCGTCTGAAAATTAACCGCCCATGGGATGGGCGTTGGTATGCCGATGGTATGGAATATACCGAACAACTTCACCAGGATTTAGCCATTCGTAAGTTGGTGCATCAGGAAGCAGGTAAGGCGGGTGTCTCGCTGGTTGAAGTAGAGCGCTTCCCGGGTAAGGTGAAGGTTGTCATCAATACTGCCAAACCAGGTATTTTGATCGGACGCAAAGGCGAAACGGTCAAAAAGATTCGCCAGGATTTGGAAGCGTTGACTGGTAAAAAGATTGATCTGGAAATCAAAGAGATCAAATATCCAGATTTGGATGCCTATCTTGTTGCGCTGAACATTGCTGGTCAGATTGAGCGGCGTGTTAGCTATCGCCGTGCGATGAAGCGTGCCATCCAGCAAGCCATGCGTCAGGGCGCGCAGGGTTGCAAGATTGAAGTTGCCGGTCGGTTAAGTGGTGCGGAAATGGCGCGCAGTGTCTGGCTGCGCGAGGGTCGTGTCCCGTTGCAGACCTTGCGGGCTGATATTGATTTTGCCCGTGCAGAAGCTTTAACTACTTATGGGCAAATCGGCATCAAGGTCTGGATATACAAAGGTGAAGTTCTGCCAGAAGTGGAAGAGAAAGTCGAAGCCACAGAGGGTGTGTATGTCAGTGAATAATCACAAAGCCGGGTGTGTTTCCTGGCTGGGATGAGAGGTTGTCATGATGTTAATGCCAAAGCGTGTTAAGTACCGCAAACAACAACGTGGCCGAATGCGTGGTAAAGCATTACGGGGCGCCGAGGTGACATTTGGCGAGTTTGGCTTGCAGGCGTTAGAACCCGGTTGGGTAACCGCGCGGCAGATCGAGGCTGCACGCCGCGCTCTTGTGCGTGTAATGCGCCGCCGTGGTAAGTTGTGGATTCGCATATTTCCGGATAAGCCCTATACACAAAAGCCGCCGGAAACCCGTATGGGTAAAGGGAAAGGTGGTGTGGAGTACTGGGTTGCGGTGGTTCGCCCGGGTCGTATTATGTTTGAAATTGGTGGGTTGCCGCCTCACGTCTCTGTCGAGGCTTTGGAACAGGCGGCTTATAAATTGTCCATCAAAACCAAAGTTGTTGCGCGCCATGAGGGCGTTTTAGTAGGAGAGCAAGAATGAAAACGGCAGAAATTAGACTTTTGTCTACGGAAGAACTGCGAACGAAATTGGCGGATGCACGTCAGGAGTTAATGAACCTGCGTTTCCAGTTCGTCACTGGGCAGTTGACCGATACCAGCCGTTTGCGCAAAGCTCGCCGTATGGTTGCGCGCTTTGAGACCATTCTGCGCGAGCGTGAACTTGGCGTGAATCAGGAAGGTGTGAAATGAACGAGCGTCGTCGTCTGATTGGGGTTGTAAAAAGCAATAAGATGACAAAAACAGTGGTCGTTGAAATTAAGCGCACATTTCGACACCCCCTCTACCAGAAAGTGGTGCATGCTACAAAGCGCGTGAAGGCACACGATGAGCATGCCTGTCAGGTTGGGGACGAAGTGCAGATTGTTGAATCTCGCCCGTTATCTGCCCAAAAACGCTGGGTTGTTGAGAAAGTCATCAAGCGATCTGTGGAAGATCTTGAGTCGGGAGAGTAAGCCATGATTCAACAGGAAACACGTTTGAAGGTAGCTGATAACACGGGCGCGCGCGAGTTGCTGGTCATCCATATCATGGGCGGGTCCAAACGCCGCTATGGTCATGTGGGCGACGTGGTCATTTGCACAGTGAAATCTGCCGCTCCACAGGGTTCTGTGAAGAAGAGTGATATTGTCAAAGCAGTGATCGTGCGCTGTGCTAAGGAATGGCGGCGCGAAGATGGTTCATCCATCCGTTTTGATGACAATGCAGCGGTGATTCTAGACAATGAAGGTGTCAACCCGCGTGGTAGCCGTATTTTTGGTCCCGTAGCGCGCGAACTGCGTGAGAAGGGTTTTATGAAAATTGTTTCCCTGGCACCGGAAGTATTATAGGGACAGGAGCTGGAAATGAAAGTGAAGATTCGTAAAGGTGATACCGTTGAAGTTATCGCCGGTCGTGATGAGGACAAAGGCAAACGAGGCGAAGTCATCAAAGTAATGCCGGATGAACATCGAGTAGTTGTTCAGGGCGTCAATCTGCGCACCAAACATCAGCGTCAGGTTCAGGCACAGGGTCGAACTGTCAATCCCGGAAAAGTTCGTTTCGAGTCCTCTATTGATATTTCAAATGTCATGCTGGTCTGCCCGAAGTGCAATAAACCTACCCGGGTTGGCCTTTCGCGAGACGGAAATAGGGTGCAGCGGGTTTGCAAAGAATGTGTTGCTCTGATTGATGAATAAATGACCCGCGTGGAGTGTACCAATGAACAGGTTAAAAGAAAAGTATTTGAAAGAAGTAACGCCAGCTTTGATGAAATCGTTGGGACTCGTTAATGTGATGCAGGTTCCGCGTATCGAGAAGGTGGTCATCAATATTGGTTTGGGTGAGGCATTGGATAATCCGAGGGCGTTAGACGCAGCAACCAATGATTTGATGATGATCACCGGGCAGAAGCCGATTATCACCAAAGCCCGTAAAAGCATTGCTAATTTTAAACTGCGCGAAGGTCGTGCAATAGGATGCAAGGTAACGCTGCGCGGTGAACGAATGTGGGCATTTTTAGACCGCTTATTAAACATTGCATTACCGCGCGTGCGCGATTTTCGCGGGGTTTCACGCGATGCGTTCGATGGGCGAGGCAGTTATACATTGGGTTTGCGTGAGCAGTTGATTTTTCCCGAGATTGAGTATGACAAAATTGACAAGATCCGCGGGATGGAAATCACGGTTGTGACCAGCGCTTCATCTGATGACCAGGCAGCTTTGCTGTTGGAAATGCTGGGCATGCCTTTCAGGAAGGGTTAATATGGCAAAGAAGTGCATGATGTATCGTGAAATGCGGCGAAAATACCCCAACCAGGTACGGAATCGCTGTCGGGTTTGCGGACGGCCGCGTGGTTACCTGCGCAGGTTTGGGTTGTGTCGGATCTGTTTTCGTGATTTGGCACTCAGGGGACAAATTCCTGGTGTTGTAAAGTCATCCTGGTAGGCAGGCGGAGGGAACAACAATGAGCGTGAACGATCCGATAGCTGATATGTTAACTCGCATTCGCAATGCGGTGATGGCTGGACAAGCTGTCGCAGCAATGCCAGCCTCGAAGATAAAACTCGAGATAGCTCGAATTCTGAAAGAAGAAGGCTTTATCGAGGATTATGAAGAAGTAGAGGGTAGCAAGCCTTCTCACAAAACCCTGCGTGTGCGGATCAAATACGTGGGTGAGCGACGCCAGCGCCGGCCTGTGATCACGGGTATTGAGCGGGTGAGCCGTCCTGGGCGTCGTGTTTATACTCAAAAGCAGAATATTCCTTGGGTGCTGTCCGGGATAGGCGTTGCTATCCTGTCCACGCCAAAGGGTGTTATGACCGGCCAGCGCGCTCGTCAATTGGGCGTGGGTGGCGAGATCATTTGCAAGGTCTGGTGACCCGCGGGAATAAGGAGGTAAGAACGTGTCTCGAATTGGACGTTTGCCAGTCACTATTCCGGCTGGTGTGCAGGTCGATATTGATGGGAGTGAAGTGCAGGTGAAGGGCCCCAAGGGCGAGCTCAAGCGCAGCTTTTCTCCATTGGTTTCAATCTCGATGGAAGGAAACCAGCTACTTGTTCAGCGCGATTCCGATGAGCCCACTGTACGGGCATTGCATGGGACGACGCGGGCCTTAATTCAGAATATGGTGACAGGTGTTAGCTCTGGTTTCACTACAATTCTCGAAATTGATGGGGTCGGGTATCGTGCAGAAATGGATGGCAAGAATCTGGTGCTTTATGTTGGATACTCTCATCCAGTTGTCGTTGAGCCGCCAGCAGGCATCACATTTGATGTGGATACTAAAACACGACAGATCAAAGTGATGGGTTTTGATAAGGAGCAGCTTGGCCAGCTTTGCGCAAATATCCGAAAAATTCGTCCTCCTGAACCCTACAAGGGCAAAGGGATTCATTATCTGGGCGAGAAAATTCGCCGCAAAGCTGGTAAATCTGGAAAGGCCAAGAAGTAGGAGTAGCTATGGCAAAATTATCTCGAAAAGAAGCCAGGTTGCGAAGACACCAGCGAGTGCGCAAGCATCTTGAGGGGTCGTCAGAACGCCCTCGTCTGAATGTATTTCGGAGCACAGCAGAAATTTATGCTCAGGTGATTGATGATCAGGCTGGGCATACGCTGGTGGCAGCCTCAAGTATAGATCATGAACTACGTGATAAAGTCAAAGGCCTGAACAAGACAGAGCAGGCTCGCCTGGTTGGCAAGACAATCGCTGAGCGTGCCAGGGAAAAAGGCATTCACACGGTTGTGTTCGACCGTGGCGGCTTCAAATACATTGGACGAGTGAAAGCTCTGGCAGACGGTGCTCGTGAAGCCGGTTTGGAGTTCTAAGGCGAAGAAACGGAAAAGAGGCTTTGACGATGGACTTGATGGAATATACACCTTTAGTTGATGAACAGTACGATGAGCGCGTGATTGAGATTGCGCGCGTAGCGAAAGTGGTAAAAGGCGGACGCCGGTTTCAGTTTCGTGTCACAGTGGTTGTTGGTGACAATCACGGCAAAGTTGGTCTGGGCGTTGGCAAAGCGAACGCTGTGCCGGACGCGATGCGTAAAGCCAGCGAGCATGCCCGCAAAGCGATGAAAAACGTTGTCATTACTGGTACGACGATACCGCATGAAGTAATTGGTAAAGTCGGTGGTGCACGCGTTTTGCTCAAGCCGGCTTCACCCGGTACAGGCGTGATCGCAGCTGGTGGTGTCCGTGCTGTGTTGGAAGCAGCGGGTATCCGGGATATTTTGACCAAGTCACTGGGGAGTGCAAATGTTCTGAACGTAGTCAAGGCAACGTTTTCTGCACTGGACCAATTGAAATCCGCTGATGAGGAAGCTGTTCGTCGTGGAAAGTCTGCACAGGACCTGATTCCATTCTGGGAGCGGAGGAAGCAGCATGCCTAATAGGAAGAATCAACCTGTAAAGAAGTTACGCATCACACTGGTGAAAAGTGCGATTGGTTATTCGGAACGCCATAAAGCCACCGTGCGGGCATTGGGCTTGAGACGTTTGAACCAAACGGTTGAGCATGTGGATAGCCCTACCCTGCGGGGGATGCTGGCGAAAGTAAATCATCTGGTTGTTGTTGAGCAGGTAGAGCAATGAAATTGCATGATCTTTTTCCAAATGCAGGTGCTAAAAAGGCGCGTAAGCGAGTAGGACGCGGTATTGCTGCCGGACAGGGAAAAACGGCTGGCCACGGCACAAAAGGACAGGGTGCACGTTCTGGTGAAGGCGGACATCTTTACCGACAGGGCGGTAACCTGCCCTTCTATCGTCGGTTACCCTTTATGCGAGGTGAAGGTTTCACCCCACCTAATCAGGTTGAATATAACGAAATCAACCTGTCACAACTGGAACGATTTAACGCCGGGACGGAAGTGACTCCGGAATTGTTAGCCAGCGAGAATATGCTGAAGAAGAACAGCAATCCGGTTGTAATCTTGGGTAACGGTGAAGTTAATGTGCCGCTTAAGGTTCGCGTGCATCGTGTGAGCAAGGGCGCGCGCGCCAAGATTGAGGCTGCGGGTGGCAGCGTTGAAATTATCTCCTGATTATCAAATCAGGTAAAGGAGAACCACACATGAAGCGTTCAGCTTGGCGCTATCTGTGGAAGTCAATTGATATCCGAAAGAAGCTGTTAATTACGCTGCTGATTCTGGTCTTGTACCGTCTGGCTGCGAATATTCCTGTGCCGGGAATTGACCGGACGGTGTTGGAGCAACTTGCGCAGCAAGGTGGGGCGGCGGGCAATCTGTTTAACTTGCTGGATTTGCTTTCGGGTGGTACCGTGTCCAATTTCTCGATTCTGGCAATGGGCGTGTACCCCTACATCACTGCGCAAATTATCTTGCAGCTTTTAGTTCCAATTATTCCAGCACTGGAGCGCAGAATGAAAGACAATCCGCGCGAAGGTCAGAAGTTTATGGAGCGCTGGACGGTGATACTGACTGTTCCGATGGCTTTGCTTTCGGCAGTTGGACAGATCAATATTTTTAACTCGTTCGTACCTGGACAATCCATCCTGACCGCTTATGGCTTCTCTGGCGAGGCGTTACTTCCTACACTGGCAACCCTGTTGAGCATGGTGGCAGGCACAATGTTTGGCATCTGGCTGGGGCAATTGATTTCGGAGTATGGCATTCCCAATCAGGGTCTTTCGCTGATTATCTTCTCGGGAATTGTGGCACGTATTCCCAGTCATTTGGGCTCAATTCTTAGCGATAGAACTAACGGCTGGTGGCTGTTGTTAGTGATTCTGATCATTTTGAGTCTGGCGATCTTTGCTATTGTCTTTGTGCAGCAGGGACGCCGCAATGTGCCTGTTCTCTTCCCGGGACGGCGCATTGGCAATCGTATGTCCATGCCGGTGCGCAGCAATCTGCCACTGATGGTCAACATGGCGGGTATGATTCCGTTGATTTTTGCCCAATCTTTCCTTACCTTCCCAACCATTGTGGCAAGTTATTTTGTGCAGTCGCAATCTGAGTTTATTAAGGATGTGGCGTTGGGAATTACGCGTATTTTCGGGGCAAATACGGGGTGGTACTCGTTGGTTTATTTTGTGACTGTTGTGCTGTTTACGTTTTTCTATACCGATGTGCTTTTTACACAACAGAATTACGGTGAAAACCTGAAGAAGCAAGGTGCGCAGATACCTGGTGTCGTACGTGGTGCGCCCACACAAAAGTATCTGACAAAAGTCCAGCGCCGCATCACGCTGCCCGGCGCTGTATTTCTGGGTGCTATTGCTGTGCTTCCCTATTTATTGGGGATGATACTGCCGGTGGGCGCTCGTCAGGCGGGGTTGTTCCTGATCTCTTCGGCTGGCTTGCTCATCGTTGTCGGCGTTGTGCGGGATACGTTTAATATCATTGAAGCAGAGCTTAAATTGCACGGTTACGAAGAGAGCCTGCTCAAGGGGTAAGGAAACAATGGCGTTGTATATCGTCCTGCTGGGACCTCCAGGTGCCGGAAAAGGTACACAAGCAAAAGTGATTGCCGAAAAGGAAAAACTGGTTCATATTTCCTCTGGCGACCTGTTTCGCGAGAACTTGAAGTTACAAACTGAATTGGGAAAGCTGGCACAGAGCTATATGGATCGTGGTGAGCTGGTGCCGGATGAAGTTACTATTGCAATGGTGCGTGAGCGGTTGTCCCAACCAGATTGCAAACAAGGTGCTCTGCTGGACGGTTTCCCGCGTACACCGGCACAGGCTAAAGCGCTGGATGATTTGCTGGCAGCATGGGGAAGCCGAATTCATCTTGTCCCATACATCTCGGTTGCGCCCGAAGTATTGATTGAGCGGTTGGGCGGGCGCTGGTCATGCCGCGCTGAAGGGCATGTCTATCATGAAAAGTATAATCCGCCAAAGGTAATGGGACGTTGTGATATTGATGGTTCCGAATTGTATCAACGCGAGGACGATAAACCCGAAACGGTTAAAAATCGTATTCGCGTGTACATGGAACAAACTGCGCCTTTGATAGCTTATTACCGTGAGCGTGGACTTTTGGTTGAGATAGATGGCACTCAACCCATTGAAGTTGTATCAGAGAAACTGTTGGAAGCAATAGCGAAGGTGCGCGTATGAGCTGGGATCGCCAGATCACAATCAAGAGCCCTGAGGAAATTGCCATCATGAGAGAGGCGGGAAGGATCAACGCCGAAGCTCTGGCAGCGGCACATGCTGTGATCCGTCCAGGCGCTACGACAGCCGATGTCAACGCAGCAGTTGAAGAGGTTCTAAAAAAGTATGGTGTTTATTCACCCTTTAAGAATTATCCCGGGCCGTATCCTTACCCTGCTAGCAGTTGTGTCAGTGTGAACGATGAGCTGGTACATGGTATTCCAAATCCCAAACGGAAATTGCAACAGGGTGATATTGTCTCTGTAGATTGTGGAACAGTGTATGAAGGCTTTGTAGCCGATTCGGCGTTCACTGCGCCAGTTGGCGAGGTGTCTGAGCAAGTTAAAAAGTTACTATATGTCACTGAGCAGGCGTTGTTTGTTGGAATCGCGCAAATGATGCCTGGAAAACGGGTTGGCGATGTGTCCTCGGCGATACAAAAATTTGTCGAGGGCAATGGTTTTTATGTTACTCGAGTGTATACTGGTCATGGGGTTGGGCGTCAAATGCATGAGGGCCCACAAGTGCCAAATTATGGCAGTCCCGGCCGCGGGATGCTTCTTCGACGCGGCATGACGATTGCTCTAGAGCCAATGGTTTTAATTGGAACACCGGAAACCAAAGTGCTGAGCGATCAGTGGACGGTAGCTTCTCGGGATGGTAGCTACACTGCTCATTTTGAGCATACGGTGGCAGTCACCGAAGATGGACCAATGATTTTGACTTTATTAGATGATGGTCGGAATCCTTGGCAGGTAGAGGCTGGACATATTTTGTATCGTTCGGTATAATCATAACTTTGGCTGTCAAGCCGCTGTATTTTTGGAAGGAGAGATTATGAAAGTATCTACATCTATCCGTAAACGGTGCGCAAAATGCAAAATTGTAAAGCGAGGCGGCCGATTATACGTTATCTGTGAAAATCCTAAGCACAAGCAGCGACAGGGGTAGGAACGTATGGCGAGAATTGAAGGTGTTGATCTTCCGCGCAATAAACGGGTTGAAGTAGCTTTGACCTACATTTATGGCATTGGGCTTTCTCGTTCGCGTCAGATTTTGAATGCAACTGAAGTGAATCCTGATACACGGGTGAAAGATCTGAGCGAGGCTGAAGCGAGTGCTTTAAGAGATTATATTGCCAAGAATTATAAAGTCGAAGGTGATCTGCGCCGCGAGGTGCAGATGAACATCAAGCGTTTGATTGAAATCGGCTGCTATCGTGGGTTGCGCCACCGACGGAATTTGCCCGTTCGCGGGCAGCGTACACGCACCAATGCCCGCACGATGAAGGGCCCACGCAAGACTGTGGCAGGTCGTGGACGCCGTCGAGGAGCAGCGAAGAAATAGCCTTTCTTGCCATGCATCCAGTTCAACCAGTTTGGGAAACCTTCCTCTCCCTGCGGCTGCCTGGTTGAACGCTGATGGCAAGAAGGTTGGAGGTAGAAACGAGTCTGAAAACGAGGGAATATGGCACAAAATGTACGTTCAACGCGTCGCGCAGCATCTGCGCGCAAAACGAAGCGCACACTGTCCTCTGCACAGGTGCACATTTTCGCTTCCTTCAATAACACGATTGTGACAGTGACGGATCAGCAAGGTAACACTGTTTGCTGGGGTAGCTCTGGATCGGCGGGTTTCAAGGGTTCTCGTAAGAGCACACCCTTTGCTGCCCGTCTGGCTGCTGAACAGGCAATCAAAGCTGCCCAAGGTATGGGTGTTCAGGAAGTTGATCTGATCATTAAGGGACCTGGTCCCGGGCGCGAGGCGGCAATTCGCGCAGTGCAGTCCATGGGGATCAAGGTGCGTTCGATTGCAGATGTGACGCCGGTTCCGCATAATGGTTGCCGGCCTCCAAAGAAACGCCGCGTGTAGGAGTGAGGGAGAAATATGGCAAGATATATTGGTCCGGTTTGTAAATTATGCCGGCGTGAAGGTGAGAAGTTGTTTTTGAAGGGCGAACGCTGTTTTACGCCTAAATGCGCCTTTGAACGGCGCAGTTATGCACCGGGTGAGCATGGTCGCTCAAGTCAATCGCGTGGTGAGCGGGTGTCGGATTACTCGCGTCAATTACGCGCCAAGCAGAAAGCGCGTCGTCTCTACGGTATTCTGGAACGGCAGTTCCGCCGCTATTTTTCGGTTGCTTTGCGAAAGCGTGGTCTGACTGGTCTGAACCTGTTACAGACCCTGGAATTGCGTCTTGATAATGTGGTCTTCCGCATGGGAGTGGCAGAAAACCGCGCTCAGGCGCGCCAGCTAGTTACGCATGGTCATTTTCTGGTTAACGGCCGGCGGACAGACATTCCATCTATGCTTCTTCGACCGGGCGATAAAATTTCCGTGCGCGAAGGCTCTCGGTCTCGTCCCTTCTTCAAGGAGCTGGCAGATTTCGCGGAGAAACGCAATTGTGCTCTCTGGCTTGACCGAGATTTGAGTACCTTGAGCGGGCGCGTGTTGCGCTTACCGGAACGGGCTGAGATTGATGGAAACCTGAGCGAGCAGCTCATTGTTGAGTACTACTCGCGCTAGTATTGATTTCTCCAGTGCGCGGAGATATGGGGTGCACTGGAAAGAGGTGAACCGTGACAATGCTAAGTAATTTGGTTACACCAAAGGTTGAACGAGAAGCTGAAGCGCGCAATTACGGCAAGTTTGTCATCAGTCCCCTTGAGCGAGGGTATGGTGTTACACTGGGTAATGCGCTGCGGCGAGTTTTGCTCTCCTCTCTGGAGGGTGCGGCGGTTACGTCTATTCGCATCTCGGATGTACTGCACGAATTCAGTGATATTCCTGGGGTGCGCGAAGATGTGATCCAGGTCATGTTGCAGATTAAGCAATTGCGCATGATCTTGCATGATGTGGACACAGCTCATCTTCACCTGGATGTGCGCAGCAGCGGTATTGTAACCGCGGCCGATATTCAAGTACCCGCCGAGGTGGAGATCGTTAACCCGGATCTCTATCTCTTCACGGTGGATGCTAGCCGGCTGAATCTGGAAATTGACATGACAGTTGAACGCGGGCGTGGCTATTCACCAGCGCATGAACGCAGCGGTCGTTTGCCGATTGGAGAGTTGCCAGTGGACGCTGTTTTCAGCCCTGTGCGGCGGGTGAACTGGTCTGTGGGCGCTGCGCGCGTTGGGCAAAGCACCAATTATGACCGCCTGCTACTTGAAATTTGGACAGATGGCACAATAACGCCAGAAAATGCTCTGGGAACAGCTTCAAAAATCTTGATTGAGCATTTGCGTTATATTTCTGGCATTGGAGAAGAGCCGCTGTTTGTCAGCCCTGAAAGAGAGCAGGTCGCAGGCAGGTTGACAAGCGAAGCTGCTGAAACGCCGATTGAAAATCTTGACCTTTCTGTCCGGGTGTTCAATTCACTTAAACGTACGGGCATTACCACTGTCGGTGATGTGTTGGAACTTCTCGAAAAGGGCAATGAGGCAGTGATGTCCATACGTAACTTTGGTGAAAAGAGTCTGGACGAGTTGCGACAGAAAATGATAGAAAAAGGCTATCTGCAAGAAGAGAAAACTATGGAGTAAGTAAGATGCGACATCAGGTTGCTGGTAAAAAACTTGGACGAAGCAAAGGCCAACGCAATGGATTGCGCCGGACGATGGTGCGGCAACTGTTCGCGCATGAAAAGATTAAAACGACTCGCGCCAAAGCTTTGTTTATTCGTGGTGAGGCGGAACGATTGATCACGCTGGCACGGAACAGCGAAAAAGCCAGCGAAGTTGAGAAAGTCAATGCCCGCCGGTTGGCCGCGGCTCGTCTTGGCAATGATCCGGATACGGTAAAGAAATTATTTGATGAAATTGGACCGCGTTATGCCAACCGTTCTGGAGGCTATACGCGTATCTTTCGTTTAGGACCCCGGCAGGGTGATAACGCCGAGATAGTCCTGTTGACCCTGGTTGAGGGATAAACCATCCGGAGAAAAACCGGATTGGGATGGCACGTTACCAGTTGATTCTTGCCTATGACGGAACGCACTTCTGTGGCTTTCAGCGCCAGGGAAGGGAGCGCACCGTGCAAGTGGAGGTCGAGGCTGCCTTGCGGAAATTGGGATGGCAGGGTAAAACGTTGCTGGCGGCTGGACGCACGGACAGTGGTGTCCATGCGGCGGGGCAGGTAGTGGCGGTTGATCTGGATTGGCGGCATGCGCCGCAAGAACTGGGTTACGCGCTGAATGCTTATCTGCCAGAAGATATTGCAGTAAGAAATGTCCTGTCAACAAGCCCGAATTTTCACCCGCGCTATGATGCTGTTGCTCGCTGTTATGAATATCACATTTATTGCGAGCCACAGCGCAACCCGCTTTATGAGCGGTATGCCTGGCGGGTCTGGCCGACGATTGATCTGACAATCCTTCAGGCTGGTGCCGAGCTTTTCGTTGGTACACATGATTTTGCTGCTTTTGGGACTCCGCTCCGTACCGGAGGCAGTACACGTCGAACCATATTGGCGGCTGGCTGGCGACAGATAGAAGGACATCTTCATTTTGAAGTTACTGCCGATGCGTTTCTCTATCATATGGTTCGCCGAATGGTGTTTGTCCAAGTGGCAGTGGCGCAAGGCAAAATCAGCCTGAAAGATTTGGAGATGGCTATTCATCAGGCGGTATCTTTACCTCCCGGTCTTGCGCCAGCAAAAGGTCTGGTTTTGAAACAGGTTGTATATGCCGGGAGTTAGCAGGCAAGAGTCTGAGAACAAGAAATTTTGTCAGTGGAGATGATGACAGTGGAAAAGACCTACGTCATTAAAGGAAAAGTTGAACCAAACTGGGTGTTGGTGGACGCGAGCCAGCAAAATCTAGGTCGGTTAGCCACCAGAATTGCCAGTGTGTTGCTGGGTAAGCATAAGCCCACCTATACCCCCGGCGTGGATATAGGGGACTATGTGATTGTGATTAACGCCAGCCAACTGGCTTTCAGCCCAAAGCGGCTGGAAACCAAATGGTATCACCGCCATTCTGGCTATCCGGGGGGACTTACTTCCACCCGGTTACGCGACATGATGAAAACCTATCCGGAACGCGTCGTGCGCGCTGCGGTTTGGGGTATGCTGCCACATAACAGGATGGGTCGCAAGTTGCTCAAGCGCCTCAAAATCTATGCGGGAAACGAACATCCGCATGTAGCGCAGAATCCGCGCCCCATGCTTTAAAGGAGTTGAGAAAAAATGTCAGTTCAATATTTTGAGGGCGTTGGTCGTCGTAAAGAAGCCACAGCTCGTGTGCGTGTGATGATGGGCAGCGGGCACTTTACGGTCAACGAGAAACCTTTGGAAGACTTTTTCACCAGGCTAGGTGATGTGGAAGCTATTCTGGCGCCCCTGCGAGCTGCCGGCTATGAGCGAAACGCTTACGATGTCACCGTCAAGGTACGCGGCGGTGGTGTCACCGGTCAGACCGATGCTGTTAAGCTGGGCTTGGCGCGCGCATTGGTCAAGATGTATCCTGAATTGGTTGCCACGCTACGTAAGGGCGGTTTCCTGACCCGTGACCCGCGCATCAAAGAGCGAAAGAAACCAGGTCTCAAACGCGCTCGCAAGGCTCCAACCTACACAAAACGTTGATTTTTGCACGGCAGCGTCTCTCTGTCATTTACGCTTTCACATTTGGCAGGGGCATTGCTTTGCGAGAACATCTGATGGTTTTTCCCCTCTTCTTGGGTTTGAGGAGAGGGGAACTTGAATTTATAAAAGGTATCCTGTATGAGTAAACAAGACCTGTTGGGTGGGATTACTATTCTGGGTTTGGGACCCGGCAACCCGCAGCATCTAACCCGTGCAGCGTGGGATTGGCTTTGTCAGATCCCTGAGGTATATCTTCGGACGCGTCATCATCCGCTTGTTTCAGCTCTTCCATCTAGTTTGAAAGTGTATTCATTTGATGAGTTCTATGAGCGGAATGAAACCTTTGAGGGAGTGTATCAGCAAATTGTGGAACGGGTGCTGGAGTTGGGTCAAAGACCGGCGGGGGTGACCTATGCGGTTCCCGGACATCCGTACGTTGCCGAAGCGACCTGCCCGGAGATTGTGCGCAGGGCGAGGACAGTGGGTATCCCGGTGCAGGTGATCGAGGGATTGAGTTTTCTGGAGCCAACGTTTACAGCTTTAGGGGTGGACCCCTTTCCGCAAATGATGCTGGTGGATGCGTTGGAGCTTGGTTTTGCGTATCATCCGATTTTTCCCCCATCGGTGCCAGTGCTGATTACGCAAATTTATTCGCGCGAGATTGCCGCAAATGTTAAGCTAACGTTGAACGAGGTTTATCCCGATAATTATCCAGTACGTCTAGTGCATGCTGCTGGTACAGAACAACAGATTGTGGAAGATTTGCTGTTGTTTGAAATTGATCGCAGTTCACAGATCGGTTTGCTGACAGCGTTATTCCTTCCGGCGATGGAGAAAGAAACTTCGTTTGAAGAATTTCAGTCGCTCATTGCACATTTACGTTCGCCGGAGGGCTGTCCTTGGGATCGTGAACAAACACATCAGACCTTACGCACCAATCTTTTAGAGGAAGCCTATGAAGTTTTGACAGCACTGGACACGGATGATCCGACGGGGTTGCGCGAGGAGTTGGGGGATTTGTTGCTTCAAATTGTACTGCACACCCAAATAGCCTCTGAGCTTGGGGAATTTAAGATGACCGATGTTTTGGCAGGGATTCATCGCAAAATCGTCCGTCGTCACCCGCATGTATTTGGAGAATTAAAACTCGATAGTTCGGATCGGGTAGTGCGTAACTGGGAAGCATTGAAAGCTGCGGAACGCCGTGCCAATGGGGAGCATGAAGTCAAAGGTCTGCTGGAAGGTGTACCAAAAGCATTGCCGGCATTGGCGCAGGCACAGGCTTATCAGACTCGGGCAGCGCGTGTCGGATTTGACTGGCGCGATATTGCGCCAGTAGTAGAGAAGGTGCATGAAGAACTGGATGAATTGCTCTGTGCCAGCGATGGAAACGAGCGCGAGAACGAGTTGGGCGATTTATTGTTTGCAGTGGTCAACCTGGCACGCTGGTACAGGGTGGATGCCGAGTCGGCGTTGCGCAGAACAAATGAGAGGTTTTACAGAAGGTTTAAGTATATCGAAGAGAAAGCCCGCCAGAGCGGACGCGATCTGCATCAGATGAGTCTTGAGGAGATGGATGTTTTTTGGGAAGAGGCGAAGGGATTGGAATAAAGAATTGGGTTTTTAGTAGACAAGTTGGTTGTTTTGAGGGGCATTCATATCCAGAGAATTTCCTACGGCATTTTGTAGAGATTCTTGGCTAGGGTTGTTAAATCTCGCAGATCATGATCATGGTTTGGCTACGCATGAGTAGTAAATGCATTTATTTTTCCAAAAGGTTTAGATCCTTTCACGTGAAATTCGTGCTAGGATTAAGAAGTTCTTTGCTGTTCACTCTGAAAACGAGAAAACAAGCATCCGTTTTGGTGGATTCAATCAGTCTGTCAAAGTATGTTGATAGGCGGTTATGAACCTGGGGAATTGAAATGAGCAAGCGGCTGGGGTGGTGGCTGGGAGTGAATAAAGTGGCACTGATATGCCTGTTTGTACTTCTTGTGGGCTGCATCCCGAGGGCGGTGAAGACCCTTATTGTTGAGACTCCCGTGACTATTGTGTCTACTGAGATGCCGGTGGTAACACTATTGTCACCGTCCGCAAGTCCAGATGCTGTTACACCGACGAATGTGCCAACTGTGATTTTACCCATGATACCCACTGGAATACCTGTACTGCCAAGGGGGGCATACTTTGTTGCTCCCACGGGTAATGATGCTAACCCTGGAACGATAGATCAGCCCTGGCAAACGATCCAAAAAGCAGCCGACACTCTTACTGCAGGTAGTATCGTTTATATTCGCTCAGGAATATACCACGAGCAAATCATTGCTAAAAATTCTGGAAGCCTGGGTGCCGAGATTACATATGCAGCCTATCCGGGTGAAACTGTCACTATTGATGGAGACGGTGTCATTCTGTCAGATGACCTTGCTGGTCTTTTTGAGATTGAGCATAAAAGCTATATTCGTGTCACGGGCTTACGCTTCATTAACTCTGGGCCCTTTTCTAATAACGCAGCGATTTTGGTTAAGGGTTCGAACCATATTGCTATTGAAAACAGTGCAACCTTCAATACAATGTCATCAGGCATTGGTGTTTGGGATAGCCAAAATGTCATCGTAGCTGGTAATACAATCGAAGCAGGAGGCGTTGGCGGTGGCCAAGAATGCATTACCATAGCCGGCACCACTCACTTTGAGGTCCGGGACAATACTGTGGTAGATTGTCAAAAAGAGGGCATAGATGCTAAGGATGGATCGTCTCATGGGTTTATCTATCGAAATGTCGTCAATCGTCCACGCGCTGTAGGGATATACATTGATGCTTGGGACAAAGCAACGTATGACGTTGAAGTCTCTCAAAACGTTGTATTCGGCTCAAGAGAAAGTTCAGGATTTACAATTGCATCAGAGCAAGGAGGTTTTTTATCACATATCCGGCTTGAAAACAATATTGCGTATCACAATCGTACGTACGGTATAGAAATTTCGCCCTGCTGCACCGATAATCATCCAATGGATACCATCTTTATTGTAAACAACACTCTTTATGAAAACGGGCGGCATTGGGGCGGAGGCATCATCGTTGACAATGCCCAAGCGCGAAATGTAATTATTCGCAATAATGTATGTAGCCAAAACCTGAATTTCCAAATTGCTGTTGCTGCTGAGGTTCCAAAGCACAATGTGTTGGTGGATCACAATATGATTGACGGATATCGTGGTTATGAAGACGAGGTATACGGCGACGATTACAGACTGGGTGATCCGCAATTTGAGGACCCTGCTCATGGAAATTTTCGACTTCGCCGCGGTTCGCAGGCTGTAGATGCTGGTTCTGCTATTGGCGCTCCTGATGTGGATTTTGAGGGCAATGCGCGACCGCTGGACGGGGATGGCGATGGAAATGTTCTATTCGATATTGGGGCAGATGAACTCTCATTACAGTAGCTCATTTTCCGGCGCGTGTTCAGCTACAGGGATTGAAACAAAAACATGTGTGTTATACTGCGCGCAATGAGCAGGATTTAATTCCCGATTGGTTATTCACGAACTTCTGGACTGGCTTCTGTATAATAAAAGATAAGACAATTTATTGAGGATTTGGTTTTTTTCGCTGAAATTTGAGAGGCAGGTAACTGTCTGGCTGGAAAACTAAAACAACACTGTGGTTTATGAAAAAACGTTCACTGCGTTTCTGGTTGTTTCTGGTTTTGTTTCTGCTTTCGCTGGCGTTGTTAATCTATGCAAGCTTGCCTTTTCCAATTCAGCGACAGGTATTGACCATGCCGACACTGCTAGTGCCTTTGCCGTAGGGTAGGTGGTTTGTCTGGAGAGGTGACGTGAGCCGGCGATGGGATTGGTGGTCAGCTTTTGCTACCGGTGCGCTGGTATGCTTGCTTGCGTTTGGGGGGTGTATGCCGGCGGTGGTACAAACTATTACTGTTGAACCCACTGCGGCTGTTCTGGTTACCCAAACACCGGTAGCAACCCGTGTGCCTCTATCTACGCCCACCGCACTGGAGATGGAACGGCGGTTGATTGTTGTGGAATTGCCTAAGAAAATTCGGGCGGGCGATGCGGATGTCCTGCGGCTGTCGCTGGTCATGGATGAGAGCGGACAGGTTACACCTACTGCTGAGGCTGTTGGACATGCGGTTAGCGGCGAGCCGGTGGAAATCCCGAACCTGTATGACACATACAATGTGATTGTTGAAGCACGACTGGATATAGCGGGGTTAGAAGTTCAGCCACAGGGTGCAGTAAAACAACCCATGCAGCCGGGTGTGCCTGTTGTATTTGTGTGGAGTCTCAGCCCGAATCATCCGGGAAATTTTCGTGGGGTGTTGTGGTTATATTTGACTCTGATTCCCAAAGCTGGCGGACCGCAGGATCAGCGCGCTTTGCTTGCGCGGCCAGTTGAGATTCGGGCGGTTACAGTACTGGGGATGTCGGCGCCATTGGCACGCTGGATTGGTGCAATTGGTTCAGTGTTTAGTTTCGTTTTTGGCATACCCTTTTTGGAAGATGCTTTGCGCAGCTTCTGGAAGCGCAAGAAAGCCAAAGAAAAATCCGAGATTGCACAAGACAGTGCTGCTTAGAGAGTGAGCAGGCTCGCCCCGGTGATTGGATAGAGTGATTTTAAAAACGGCGTATTGGTGGGTTACCCCATTGGTGACAAACAGATCATCATGCCTTAGAGACTATTTAGAGAATTGAGTTAAGGCTTATTTCTAGAACACTTGTTGGCGCGGCGATGGTGAGAAATTGAGATGTGAGAGCCATGGAACAGAAATTAACAGGAAAAGTGATTGTTGTTACGGGTGCAACTTCCGGGATAGGACTGGCAACTGCAGAGGCGCTTGTGAGTCAGGGGGCTTTGGTGATCGGTGTGGGACGTTCAAGAGAGCGTTGCCAACAAGTTGAAGATCATTTGCGCCATCTGAATCCTGAAGTGCGACTGGCGTATTGTGTGGCTGACCTTGGGCTACAAAGACAGGTTCATGCCTTAGCTGATGCTGTTGCGGAACGATTAGCCGGGTTTGGCGTAGATCGACTGGATGGGTTGATCAACAATGCAGGGACGTTCTCTTACTGGCTAACCCTGACCGAGGAAGGTTTTGAGCTGCAATGGGCTGTGAACCATCTGGCACCTTTTTTGCTTACCCACTTGCTCATGCCGCTTTTGAGGAAAGCACCCTCGGCGCGTGTGGTGACTGTCAGCTCTGCTTCACATCGTAATACGAGGCTGCGTTGGGATGATATTCAGTTGCGCCGCCGGTACAATGGTTTGCTGGCATACAAACAGTCCAAACTGGCAAATGTGCTCTTTACGGTAGAGTTAAACCGACGGCTGGGTGAACAGAGCTCTATACGTGCTTTTGCTGCTGACCCGGGTCTGGTTAACACAGAGATTGGACTTAAGGACAGCTCGGTGATTTCGAGATTGGTCTGGAATATCCGCCGTAAAGGCGGCAAGCCATCAGAGGAGGCTGCGAAAGGACTAGTATATCTGGTTAGCAATCTGTCTCCTGGCACGGCAAAAGGTGTATATTGGCGCGATGGTCATCCCAAGATGCCCAGCCGGTACGCAATGGATTTGCAGGCTGCTCAGCGCCTTTGGAAAATCTCCGAGCAGATGTGTGGGATTTCGTCTGCCGACTATGGTCTGGGCGCGGTGGTTGATTTTCATCTAATGAGCGGTATGCACGCTCGAGTAAGATGACCAAAAATCACTTCAAAGCCTGATGCATGTTGTAGATAACATATTGAGAGACAGAAACATATTCTGCGAGTTGTGGTGACCTGTATCAAGGAGGTGGGAGATCCAAAAAGCAAGATTGAAAGCGATACCTGTCACATTTCTAGAAACAGGATTATGATTTGCGATGAATCAGACCCCAGACGGTGAAATTTGTGAATTATGATACAATGATGTTATAGCAACTGTCAGAGATGGTGACTATTCTTTGAGGAGAGTCTATGCTGGCTGATTGGTTGTATATCGGCATTTTTCTGGTTGTTTCCCTGTTTTTACCCTCAGCAGCTCTCATTATGGCTGGTATCCTTAGTCCCAAAAAACCGAATCCTATAAAAAACTCGACGTATGAGTGTGGGGTGGAAACCGTTGGGCAAAGCCTAACTCAATTCAAGGTTCAATACTATCTTTATGCTCTGGTTTTTCTTGTTTTTGATGTTGAGGCAATTTTTCTGTATCCCTGGGCAGTTGCCTATCAATTCCAGACAGTTTTCTATGTTGCCGAGGCAATTATTTTCGTTCTGATTTTGCTATTCGCATTGTGGTATGCCTGGCGCAAAGGCGCTCTGGAATGGGTTTAGTGCTTAATTCCTGGAGGTTACATGAGCTTCTGGGCTGACCCTTATCGTTTTCTTTTGGAACTATTGTATGGTTTGCTGATTGGGTGGGGGCTTCCGGCTAGCTGGGCACAGTTCGTTCTTTTTCTTATTGGGGCATTTGCTTTAGGTACGGCAGCCCTTTTACTGGTTGTTTTTCTAATCTGGGTGGAGCGTAAAGTTGTGGCACGTATTCAGGACCGTTTAGGCCCGAACCGGGTTGGTCCGTGGGGAATTTTTCAGACGATCGCAGATATTGGTAAGATTTTTACCAAAGAGTTTATTACTCCTGTGGGAGCAGATTGGCTGTTATACAATCTGGCACCGATTCTTTCGGTGGGGGCAGTGTTGATGCTCTGGGCAGTGATTCCGTTGACAATGACTCTGTACGGTGTCAATTTGAACGTGGCGGTATTATACATCATTGCGGTTGGCGAGTTGGGGGAGATGGCGGTTATTTTGGCTGGCTGGGGCTCAAATAATAAGTATGCTGTTCTAGCAGCTTTTCGCGCGGTGGCACAGTTGATTTCTTATGAGGTGCCTCTGGTGGTAACCCTGTTAATTCCAGTAATGTTTGCCGGTTCGATGGGGTTGAATGACATTGTTCAGGCACAATCGGTCTGGTTTATTTTTCTAGCGCCTATGACAGCTTTGATATTTTTTATTGTCAGTATTGCCGAAGTCGGGCGTGCGCCATTTGATCTCGTAGAGGCTGAGTCGGAATTGGTTTCCGGTTTCAATATTGAGTATTCCGGATTGAAGTTTGGATTTTTCTTTGTGGCTGATTTTCTTCACGCTTTTACAATTGCGTTACTATTTGCGACGCTGTTTTTGGGTGGCTGGCGTGGACCGGGTGCAGCTCAGTATCCCATGTTGGGGTTTGTCTATCTAATGATCAAAACCAGTGTTGTGTATTTTATTGTTATCCTTTTGCGTGCATCCCTGCCCCGCTTTCGTATTGATCAGATGATGAATCTGAACTGGAAGTTGTTGACGCCACTTTCAATGGCGGTTTTGATTTTGACTGCCTTGCTGGATAAACTCATTCCGTCCTCTCAGCCATTCATTCGAGTTATTGGAATGGTGGTGATGAATGTGATTATTCTTCTTGTCCTCAATGAGATTCTGAAGCTTGTAGAAACTCGTCGTCCGCGTCCGGTGGTTGCGCCTGTAGTGCGCCCGGTAGCGCGTCTGCCACAAACTCCATCCATGCAAAACGAATCAGGGACCTCCTTATGAGTGCAACACAGGTTATCTTCTTAGTTACTGCGGGCGTCACGCTTGGTGCGGCGGTGATGACCGTCAGCGCGCGCAAAATGATGCATGCCGCATTATGGTTGGTTTTGGCTTTGACCGGCATAGCTGTTTTGTTTGTACTGCTCCAGTCAAGCTTTTTTGCTGTTGCGCAGGTGTTGATCTATATTGGTGCAATTGCCATTTTGATTATTTTCTCAGTCATGTTAACTCGCCGTATTGTGCAGGAACAATATCCCAGTGTAAATCGCTTCTGGTGGGTGGCTATCCTGTTGGCTTTGATGGTGTTTATTGGTCTTGCGGTGACCCTATCAAGTTGGAGAGGGCTTTATCCCGACCGACAGGCTGTCAACGAACACCCAGAAGACATAGCTGCGCTTGGGCTGGCACTGGTTGACCCTGCTGGTTTCGTCATCCCGTTTGAGGTGGCTTCGTTATTATTGCTAGCGGCACTGGTGGGTGCTATTTTTATTGCCATAGAGCGGAAAGGAGGCAGGCGATGATTCCCCTTTCGTGGTATTTGATGTTTGCAGCTCTATTATTTTGTGTAGGATTGTATGGTGTGCTGGCGCGTAGAAACGCGATTGGCATCTTAATGGGAGTGGAGTTGATGTTGAACGCGGTCAATATCAACCTGCTGGCTTTTTGGAGCTATCTGTATGCAATGCGTTTGAACGGTCTGGTTTTTGTTGCCATTGTCTTTGTGGCGGCAGCGGCTGAGGCGGCAGTTGGTCTGGCGCTGATTATTTCTGCTTATCGCCGGCGCAATACAGTGATTGTTGAAGAACTGAGTTTGCTGAAAGGATAAACCTCGGGAGGGAGGATGACAATCGAAGCCCTGATATGGTTGATCCCGCTGCCGCCAGTTCTGGCTTTCTTTTTGATCGCTGTTTTTACCTTCAGGAATCGCAAACTTAGCCACACGCTTGCAGTGGGCTCGGCGGCACTATCTTGGGCTGCCAGTATGATTGTTTTCTATCAGGCAGTGCTTACACCAGAATTGAGCGAACATCCGTTTGTTTCGCAGATTGACTGGCTGCCTTTAGGACAGGGGTGGTTCAGGATTGGGGTGCAGATTGACCCATTGGCTGCAGTAACGTTGTTTTTCGTTGCCTGGACGGTCTTGATGATTTTCATCTACAGCATTGGCTATCACAATTATGGCCAGCCGGTTGGTGAGCAGGATCGCCCGGGCTTGCAACCACATGGCGCAAGTGTGACAGGTGAAGATGGCAAGGTCAGACGAGTTCCTTCAGTCGAACCGATGTATGCCCGCTTTTTTGCTTTCATTGCTCTGTTTGCTTTTGGGATGTATGCGTTGGTGGTGACAGATAATCTCCTGACGTTATATATGGCATGGGAGATTATGGGGTTGTGTTCATACCTGCTGATTGGGTTCTGGTATGGAAAACCTTCAGCGCGGGACGCAGCAGTTAAGGCTTTTTTGACCACACGCGTTGGTGACATGTTTATGTTGCTGGGGTTGGCGGCGTTGTACTGGCTAACCGGTACACTTAATTATCGTCTGATCCTTTCTAATTCCGTTGTTTTGAAGCAACTGGCAGAGGCAGCATCACCGGTTTTGGGATTATCCTGGGCGGGATTGGTGGGTTTGCTGATCTTTTTCGGAACGGTGGGAAAATCGGCTCAGTTTCCGCTGCATGTCTGGCTTCCGGATGCTATGGAAGGACCGACACCTGTTTCGGCGATGATTCATGCGGCGACGATGGTATCAGCAGGTGTGTATCTAGTATTGCGTTTCTTCCCGCTTATTTCTGCAGGCTGGATGCCGGGAGATGCTTTGACGCCAACCCTAATGGTAATGGCAACCATCGGTGCATTTTCTGCTTTATTCGCTGCTTCAATTGCGTTGGCACAGAGGGACATCAAACGGGTGCTGGCATATTCGACCATCTCCCAACTAGCGTATATGATAACAGCGTTGGGCGTGGGAGCATATGTTGCGGCTGCGTTTCATCTGGTAACTCATGCGTTTTTCAAGGCTTTGCTTTTTTTAGGCTCCGGCTCGGTCATCCATGGGATGGAGCACGGCGCATTACATACTGGCGAGCATATTGATCCGCAGGATATGTTCAATATGGGCGGGCTGGGAAAGAAAATGCCGATTACATTCTGGACGTTTCTGATTGGTGGATTGGCACTTTCAGGATTTCCGTTGGTGACAGCAGGCTTTTGGTCGAAAGATGAAATTCTGTCTGGAGCGCTGAATAGTGGTTATGTAGTGGTTTTTGGTGTTCTGGCGTTCTCTGCTTTTTTGACAGCTTTTTATACGGCTCGGCAAATCACGTTGACCTTTCTGGGAAATCCGCGCACAGGTTCAGCAGAACATGCTTGCGAGTCAAAGCTTGTAATGACTTTGCCGCTAGTCGTGCTGGCATTTTTTGCCGTAACTGTGGGTTGGGTAGGTATTCCAGAGAATTTTCCAATTTTAGGTGGATTGTTTCCAAACTGGTTTGAGCATTTTGTCAGTGGTATGCTGTTGGAACATGGTAAAGGGGGGCTTGTAGGGCACAGCCTATTACCACTGATTATCTCGCTGATAGTAGCGCCGCTTGGTTTGTTGTTGGGCTGGTGGGTTTACCGTGCCGTGCCGGCAGGAACCGTGGACCCATTGCAATCTGTCATAGGCCCAGTCTATACCCTTTTGAAGAATAAGTATTATATAGATGAGTTGTACCATCAAATGTTCGTTCGACCGGCAATATGGCTAGCTGATGTTTTCACCGTTCAGTGGGTGGACCGTGGCGTGATTGATGGGGTTGTGGATGGCACTGGACGATTGGGTCTTTGGCTGGGACGCGCTTTCAGCCGCTATTTCGATATTCCCGTCATTACGGGTACTGGCGATACGGTTGCTTTTGGGACGCGCAGACTGGGCACTAACTTGAAATGGATTCAAAGCGGTCGGGTGCAGCAATATATGATTCTGACGGTTGCCGCAATAGTCATCCTTGGCGGAGTGCTGTATTTTCTTCTGGCTTAAGGTGCATAGATGAATATCATTCGTGAGCATTTGCTTTCTTTCATTTTGTTTATGCCGGTTTTGACAGCGTTGATATTACTTTTTGTACCGTCGGGGCGAGTGTCTTTGTTGCGTTGGGGAACGTTGATCGCCAGCCTGATTCCGTTTGGGTTGGCAGTGGTGCTTTGGGTGCAATTTGACCCTCAGCAAAGCAGTTTTCAGTTGGAAGAATATTTGCAATGGTACCCGCCGCTTAATTCAGCCTATCATCTTGGCATAGATGGCATTTCGCTGACACTGGTATTATTGACCACATTCTTGACTCCTTTGGCGATTCTGGCTTCGTTCAGCATTACTGAACGTGTTAAGGCATACATGATCCTGTTTTTGCTTCTGGAAACTGGCATGTTGGGGGTCTTTCTGGCGCTGGACTTGTTGCTTTTCTTTGTCTTCTGGGAAGTAGGTTTAGTTCCGATGTATTTCCTGATTAACCAATGGGGCAGTGCGAATCGTAATTATGCTTCATTGAAGTTTATTCTGTACACAATGGGCGGTTCATTAGGATTGTTACTCGCTTCCCAGTTGATTGGTGTGATTGCAGGTACTTATGACATTCCGCAATTGATTTCTATCTGGCCTGCTTTTGACAAAGGTGAACTGATGGGGCTGCCGGTCGTAACAGTAAAAGCGATCGCGTTTTGGGCTTTCGTGATCGCCTTTGCGGTGAAGGTGCCAGTTTGGCCCTTTCATACCTGGTTACCAGATGCGCATACGGAAGCACCCACTGCTGGCTCGATGATTCTGGCGGGGGTTTTGCTCAAGTTGGGCGCCTATGGTTTCCTGCGCCTAGTGTTGCCGCTATATCCATTGGAAGCGCGTTTATATAGCGGTTGGCTGGCTGCTTTTGCAACACTGGCAATTATTTTAGGTGCTCTGGGTGCTTTTGGGCAGACGGATTTCAAACGACTTGTGGCATATTCTTCAATTAACCATATGGGATTTGTGGTTTTAGGTGTTGCGGTTGCTGCCTGGGCTACAGGTACCATTGACTCTATCATTGCTGTTAACGGAGCTGTGCTGCAAATAGTGACTCATGGATTGTCCTCAGCTGGGATGTTTTTTCTGGTGGGGGTAATTTATGAGCGCACGCACACCCGTAATTTGAATGACTTTGGCGGGTTGTATGCGGTTCTGCCAGTTTATGGCAGTGTTCTGGTTTTTACGGCGATGGCGTCTCTGGGGTTGCCCGGCTTGGGCGGTTTTATCTCCGAGTTGCTGGTGGTGCGAGGCGCCTGGCCTGTGTTTCCGCTGGCAACAGCGCTTAGCACAATTGGATTGTTTTTTACGGGTGCATATGTCCTGAAGGCATTGCGTTTGACGCTGCACGGTCCTCTCAATGAGCGCTGGTTAGGAAAACTGAGCGAAATTACCCCTCGTGAGCTGGTGATCATTGCACCTTTGATGGTCTTATTGCTGGTGATTGGAATCTGGCCAGCCTGGTTGTTAGAGGTAATTAACCGGGCTGTATGTATGTGGTTCTAAGAGGTGAAGAATGCAATTTCCCTGGCTTAGCCTGCTCATCTTTACCCCATTAATTGCCGGGTTGATCATTCTGGCATTGCCAGCCGAACGGCGTGATTGGATCCGCGGCTTGGCTGTAATCGCTGCTGCTCTGGATTTGCTTGTGTCGTTGCTGGTGTACTTTCGCTACGATGTGGCGGTTGGAGATTATCAGTTTGTTGAACGTGTTCCTTGGGTACCGCAACTGGGTATTTCATACTATGTTGGCGTGGATGGTTTCAGCCTGCCGTTGGTGTTGCTGGGGACGGTGGTGATTTTTTGTGGCGTTTTGATCTCATGGCGAATTGAAGACCGTCCGCGCGAATTTTTTGCTTTTCTGATGTTTTTGGGCGCTAGTGTGCTGGGTGTCTTTTGTTCGTTGGATTTGTTTCAATTGTTTTTCTTTTTTGAGCTGGCGGTCTTTCCCAAGTATCTGATGATTATACTATGGGGTTACCCAAAGACGCGGGAGTATGGCGGCATGAAGCTGACCCTGTACTTATTTGCCGGGTCTGTGATTGCGCTGGTCGGCGCGCTGGCGATTTATTTCGGTTCTGGTTTGCGGACATTTGACATGCTTGCGCTTGAGAAAGCAGGTTTTCCTTTCTGGTTTCAACAGTTCTGGTTTCCTTTTGTGTTTCTGGGTTTTGCTGTCTTGGGCGGCATCTTTCCATTTTACAGTTGGGCGCCGGATGGTCATGTGGCGGCACCTACGGCAGTCTCCATGTTGCTGGCAGGAGTGGAGATGAAGGTAGGGGCATTCTCAGCGCTGCGTGTGGGTATTATGTTATTGCCGGAAGGAGCTCGTTACTGGGCAACCTGGATCCTGGCGCTGGCTACTGTAAATGTTGTCTATGGCGCTTTTTTAGCGATGACACAGACTGATTTCAAATATGTGATTGGTTTCTCTTCGGTTTCTCACATGGGTTTGGTGTTGATCGGTTTTGCCACGCTTTCTTCGCATGGTTTGTTGGGGGCGGGGATGCAGATGTTTTCGCATGGTATTATGACTGCAATGTTCTTTGCTGTTGTGGGGATGGTGTATGACCGAACACATATCCGGGAGATATCCAAACTGGGTGGTTTGTTTCATGTCATGCCCTGGGCAGGGGTAGGGTTTATCATTGCTGGTCTGGTTTCGATGGGAATGCCGGGTTTTTCTGGTTTTGTTGCTGAATTCCCAATTTTTATGGGTGCCTGGCAGACGCTGCCACTGGTAGCAGTCATTGCGGTCATCGGCATTCTGGTCACTGCAGGGTATATCTTGCTGGTTGTGCGGCGTGTCTTTTTCGGGATGCTGCCGGAGTTTGGTGAACATGTCCCGGATGTTAATATTCTAGACAAAATTGCCATTGGGGTACTTGGTTTTTTGATGGTGGTTTTGGGTTGGTTTCCGTCGTTGCTATCCACTATCGTGCAATCGGGCGTGGATCGCATTCTGGTATTGCTTGGAGGTGGCTAAATCATGACAGTTGATTTTGCGACCATGCTGTTGGCGATCTTACCTGAACTTGGCTTGGTGGTGTTAATTGTGGTTGTGCTTGGGTTGGATTTGCTCTGGCGCGATAAGCGGGTGTGCCGGTTAGGGTGGTTGACAGCGACAGGCTGCCTCTTTCTGGCGGTGTTGAGTCTGGTTTTTGCATTCCCGCCAGCGGAACCGCTCTTAATCTGGGGCGGGATGCTGCGTTTTGATGTAGTCGGTTTTGTATTCCGTATCTTATTTCTTTTGGGGGCTGCTCTGACTGCGTTATTCTCTCTCGGGCAGGATGACCTTCAGGAACACGGGGAATATTATGGCTTGATGCTGGTCAGTACACTGGGGATGAGCCTGATGGCTTCGGCAACCGACCTGATCATGCTATATCTGGCAATTGAGACAACTTCTATTCCACTGTATGTGCTGGCTGGATTTCGTTTCCGGGATGATAAGTCAGTGGAAGCAGGCATCAAGTATCTTTTGTTTGGAGCAATGACCTCTGCTGTAATGTTGTATGGCTTTAGCTGGTTGTATGGTTTGAGCGGAACGACACAAATCGCCGAATTGGCTGAGCAAATTGAACGTCACAACGTCCCATTGCCTTTGTTAGCCGCATCTCTCGTTCTGGTGCTGGTTGGTTTTGGTTTTAAAATCTCAGCAGTGCCGTTTCACTTTTGGTCACCTGATGTGTATGAAGGGGCACCCACGCCAATTGCCGGTTATCTTTCTACTGCCTCAAAAGCTGCCGGATTTGCTGTGCTGATGCGTGTTTTGCTCTCAGGTTTTTGGGAAGCAACACTGCTTTGGATGGACCTGACGGCAGGGCTGGCGATTATCAGCATGACCATTGGCAATCTGCTGGCGCTGGCACAAACCAATATTAAGCGTCTACTGGCGTACTCTTCGATTGCACAGGCTGGTTATATTCTGGTGGGTGTGGCGGCTGGCACATCATTTGGAATGAGCAGCGCGGTGTATTATTTGATGGCTTATTTGTTGACAAATCTGGCAGCTTTTGGGGTTGCTTCAGTGGTGGGTAAACGCGTCGGCTCAGATGAGCTGTCCGCATATGCCGGGTTGAGCCGGCGGGCACCGGCAATGGCGCTGATTTTGCTGATCAGCATGCTGTCGTTGGGCGGTATTCCGCCATTCGCTGGTTTTGTTGGCAAGGTGTTGGTGTTTGCGGCAGCAGTGGAAGCTGGGCGTTGGTGGCTGGCATTGATTGGCGTAATTAACTCAATGATAGCGCTATACTACTATCTGGTTGTTTTGAAGAAAGCCTATCTGTTGCGTTCGGAGGATGAGCAGCAGCCTCTCCAGTTGATCGCTGGATGGCGGGTGGCGTTGCTGGTATGTGTTGCAGGAATGCTGGCGTTGGGTGTAGTGATTGCGCCCTGGTTTGACTGGGCTGGTCGCGTTGGATGGGCCTTAACGATTTATTGACGGCAGTTTTTCGATTTGATATAATCACGCCATGCCCAGGCAGGGAAAACCTCAAAGGAAATTATCCGCTTTGAGTATTACCTTTGCAATTTTAGCTGGTCAAGTTGGTTTCATAACCTTAATGATTGTGCTGGGTGCAGTCTTGGGCGGACTGTGGATAGATAGTCGTTTTGGAACACGCCCGGTTGTCACTTTGATACTGGTTGTATTAAGCATACCGGTTTCTGTCTTAGTAATGTTGACGGTAGTTCGGTCCGCGGTGGCGCGTATCAGGGCACAGGTTGACCATGCAAATCAAGATTTGCACGAGGAGGATTAGCTCTTGGAAGCAAGAAAATCTCGCAAATGGCGTTGGGGAGTTAACCGCTGGTTTGTGTTATTGTTTATCGTTTTAGGAATTATCGGCGCTAATCTTTATCCTCCAGTTCAACCCCATATTCAGGTAGCTGCTGAGGCATTAACGGAACGTCCGTTGTTCAGTTCACCGGTGTTAGGTGATGTTTATTTGACCAATACCATGCTGGCAATGGTCGTTGTGGATGTCATTCTATTATTGGTAGTTCTGGCGGTGCAGAAGGCGGTTCGTACAGGGAGTCTAGTGCCGCAAGGGATTTCGGGCGCTGTGGAGGCACTCTTTGAGGTGTTGTATAATTTGACCGAATCTTCGGCTGGGGCAAAATGGGCAAAGACAATTTTTCCGTATTTTTCTATTATCATGTTAACAGTTTTGGTGGCAAATCTGACCAAATTGATGCCAGGATATGAGACGATAGGTTTGCTTCATCTCAGCGAACATGGCTATCCAGTTAAAGAGTTGTTCCCAGGCATATTTACACTGGTCAAGGGTGAAGCTCAACATGGCGAAGGGTATAATCTGATCGGTTTTTTGCGCGGTTTATCAACAGATTTGAATTTTACAGTTGCATTGGCTCTTTTTTCAGTTTTTATGACACAACTGATTGGTGTACGCGCTCAAGGTGTACGCTATTTTACTAAATTTATTAATGTAACCACGTTATTTTCAAAACCGGGATTTGGTGCAATTGACCTTGCAGTGGGATTGTTAGAACTGATTTCAGAGTTTGCAAAAATTCTTTCGTTCTCTTTCCGGTTGTTTGGTAATATGTTTGCTGGTCTGGTGTTGCTCGTACTGGTTGGTTCACTTATCCCGGTCTTTTTCCAGTCCACTGTTTTGTTATTTGAGTTTTTCATTGGATTAATTCAAGCATTTGTATTTGGCATGTTGACGATGGTGTTCATGGCTCAAGCTACTCAAGGACATGGTGGAAATGAACATCATTAGAGAATGTGCGAGCAAAAATTGATATTGATTGGAGGAAAATTAAATAATGACGGGTGACATTGTTCTGGCAGCGAAATTTGTTGGTGCAGGACTGGCAATGATTGGTGCGCTGGGCGCGGGCATCGGCATTGGTTTGAGTGTGCAAGGTGCCTTGCAAGGCATGGCACGTAACCCGGATACTTATGGTACATTGCTGACTAACATGATTCTCGGCATTGCATTCTCGGAAGCAATTGCTATTTACTGTCTGGTGATAGCATTTCTTATGCTGTTTGTTCTTTGAAAGTAAAAAGTAAGTAAAAGTAAAAAAGGAGAGTTCCCTTGGAAGGACTAGGTATCAATCTCGGGTATTTATTAGTCCAGTTGTTTAACTTTGCGATCATGTTTGTTGTGATCAATGCCTGGGTTGTTAAGCCGATTTTGCGAACATTGGAAAAACGACGGCAAATGGTTGCTCGGGGGTTGGAAGATGCCCGTATAGCCGCAGAGGCACGTGCAAATGCGGAAGCGGAAGCTGGCAAAATCATAGCCGAAGCTCAGCAAAAAGCGGCGCAAATTGTGCGCGAAGCTACTGAGAGAGCAAGTGCTGTAGAACGCGAGCTGAAAGCCGCCGCTGAGGCTGAAGCTTCTAAAGCGCGTCAGGCTGCTTTGGAAGCACTGGAAGAAGAGCGCAATCAAATGCTGGCAGATTTACGCAGTCAAGTGGCATCGCTTGCGATTGCTGCAGCGCAGCATCTTATTGGCGAATCTTTGCTGCAGGACGAGAGACGTCAGCACGCTTTGCTGGATGAATTTTTCTCTGGCGTTAAAAGTGGTAAGGTGGTTGTACTTCAAGAAGCGGAACTGAGCGGGGATACGGCAGAAGTGGTCAGTGCTTTACCGTTAACACTTGATGAGCAGGAAAAAGTGAAACGCGAAGTGTTGACCAAACTTGGCGATCAAGCTGCTGTAAAATTTCGGGTGGATCCAAAGATTCTGGGTGGTCTGATAGTGCGTGTGGGTGACCGGGTGGTAGATGGGTCAGTTGCTGGTCAGCTACAGACGCTGCGACAGAACCTGCAATAAGTTTTTGTTTTTGCTGATTTTGAGCTTTGGTGGGCGGTTTTGGGGCTGTCTGCTGAAGCTCGATTGTTTTATAATAGAAGTATGACAGGATTTGTGCGCAAGAATCTGGCGGAGTTGTTTTGCGATATTCCGGTACAGGTGATTTCTCCTTCAAGTCTTCCGCCGACCCCGATTACCGGCATTGCATTTGACTCGCGTGCAGTTCAAAAGGGGAATCTGTTTGTTGCACTGGTTGGGGGGAATACAGACGGACATTCCTATATCCCGATGGCAATTGAAAAAGGCGCTGCGGCAATAGTTGGATCAATTGCATTGGGCGATTTCGCTGTACCATATATTCAGGTTGCAGATACGCGTTACGCGATGGCGCACCTTTCGGCTGCTTTTTATGATTTTCCTGCCAGGCACATGACGGTAATCGGTGTAACCGGAACGGATGGCAAGACGACCACAGCCAATCTGATCTATGAGATATTGCTTGCGGCGGGCTTGAAAGCGGGCATGATTTCCACTGTCAACGCGGTTGTAGGGGATGAGGTTCTGGATACCGGCTTTCATGTAACTACTCCTGAAGCTCCAGACGTGCAGCGTTATCTGGCGCGAATGCGTTCGGCAGGTCTGACCCATGTGGTGCTAGAGTCTACATCGCACGGTCTGGCGCAGCATCGCGTTACCGGGTGTGAGTATGACATTGGGGTTGTTACCAATATTACACACGAGCATCTGGATTATCATGGCGACTATGAAGCATACCGCGCTGCAAAGGCACGTCTGTTTACTATGCTGGCTGAGACACGCCCGAAACGCTGCGGCAACCCGCGTCTGGCGGTATTGAATAAAGACGATCAGTCTTATGAATATTTACGTCAGGTGACTACTGTACAACAGGCAAGTTACAGCCTTTCACCACGAGCAGACGTCTGGGCAGAGGAAATTCATATGGATTCTAGGGGCGTGCATTTTACCGCCTGCAGTGCCGATTTTCGGATTCCCTTAAGCTGCCGTCTGATTGGGGATTATAACGTATCGAATTGCCTGGCGGCGTTGACAGCTACAGTATTTGGTTTAGGGATCAAGCCTAAGGTAGCTGCCAGAGGGATTGCTGCGCTGCGTTCTGTACCAGGGCGCATGGAACGGATTGACATGGGTCAAGACTTTATTGCCATTGTGGATTTTGCTCATACACCAAACGCGCTCAGGGTAGCGCTTCGAACGGCGCGCAAGATGGCAAAAGGGCGAGTAATCGCCGTTTTTGGTTCGGCGGGGTTGCGCGACCGACAAAAACGGCGGATGATGGCTGAAGTGTCCATTGAGTTGGCTGACTTGACCATCTTGACCGCGGAAGACCCGCGTACCGAGTCGCTGGATGCTATCCTAGACGAGATGACAGACGCCGCAGCAAAACGCGGTGGTGTTCTGGGGCAAAACTTCTGGCGTGTTCCGGATCGTGGTCAGGCAGTTTCTTTTGCGCTCAGCATGGCGAAAAGGGGGGATGTGGTGATTGCATGCGGCAAAGGGCATGAGCAGTCCATGTGCTTTGGAACCACAGAATATCCCTGGGATGATCGCATTGCGATGCGAGCCGCGCTGGCGCAGCTTTTAGACATACCGGGACCTGTAATGCCTTTTCTCCCTACCTCAACAAAATAAAAATTGAAGCAGCGCTTCGTTTCAGAGGCGCTGCTCAAATGCTGTTATCTAAAGTTGTTATCGTTTTCCGCCGCTCCGTCGTGGATCATATCCGCCACCTGAGCGAGGGGCAGGGCTTTTACCACCGCCACCAGAACGATTGTTACTGGATGGCTTACTGCCAGACGGTTTCCCGCTGCCAGCTCTGTTTGAAGGGGTGCGTCCGCCGTTTGCTCCCTGACGGTCATGGGCGGATGCTTCTTCGGGTGTCCAGCCTTCTAGCACAGCCTGACGAGACAGGCGAATCCTGCCATTTTCATCTATGCTGGTCACCATAACGGTAACTTCATCGCCTACTTGAACAATATCCTCTACACGATTGACCCGTTCAGTATCTAATTGCGAGATGTGCACCATGCCGTCCACATTGGGCAGGATTTCGACAAACGCGCCAAATGGTTCAACGCGCACAACTTTACCAGTATAGATGCGTCCAACCTGAGCAGTTTCCGTAAGGGCAAGGATTTTTTCCCGCGCAGCTATCTCGCTTTCTCGATTAACTGCCGAGATGTATACGCTGCCGTCCTCTCCGATGTCAATCCGTGTGTCCGTTTCCTCCTGAATGGAGCGAATTGTCTTGCCACCCGGACCAATCACAGCGCCAATTTTATCTACAGGGATTTTTACGATAGTAATTCGTGGCACGTGAGGTTTCAGTTCGGGGTTGGGTGCAGGGATAGTTTCAAGGATTTTATCGAGGATGAAGAGACGTGCCTGACGAGCCTGTTCAAGGGCTTCAGCCATTAATTGGGCGGTGATGCCTTTGATCTTGATATCCATTTGCAAGGCAGTAATGCCTGATTTAGTCCCGGCAACTTTGAAGTCCATGTCGCCTAGATGATCTTCCATACCCTGAATATCTGTCAGGATGGCATAGCGTTCGCCTTCTTTGACCAAGCCCATTGCAACCCCAGCTACCGGAGCTTTGATCGGGACACCAGTGTCCATTAAAGCCAGCGTGGAGCCGCAAACGGATGCCATTGAGGTTGATCCATTAGAGGAGAGAACTTCCGAAACCAACCGCAGAGTGTAAGGAAATTCGCTTTCGGGAGGGATTACCGGCTCTAAAGCTCGTTCCGCCAATGCGCCGTGCCCAACTTCGCGGCGCGATTGTCCGCGTAGTGGTTTGACTTCGCCAGTGGAGAAAGGCGGAAAGTTATAGTGATGAATGTAGCGCTTGGTTTCAATAGGGGTTAATGTGTCCAGTTCCAGTGCTTCTTTGGGACTGCCCAGCGTTGCCAGGGTGAGAACCTGGGTTTCACCGCGTGTGAATAAGCCTGAGCCATGTGCGCGCGGACTGATACCTACTTCGCACCAGATTGGACGGATTTCATTGGACTTGCGTCCATCTGGACGTATACCGCTTTCGAGGATGCGTTTACGGACAACTTGTTTTTCTACCTCTTTGAAGGCAGTTTTGACGGCAGGGACAAGGGTGACATCATCTCCAGCCAGTTCGGTAACCATTTGTGCTTCAAGCTGGTCAATTTTTTCGTATAGTTCCTGCTTTGTGTGTGGAGCGTCCAGCGCAGCTTCCAATTCAGCAGCGATTTTCTGATGAATGGCTTCAACCATATTTGTATTGATGGGGAATAGTGGGACTTCGCGCTTTGGTTTGCCTATTTCAGCCGCCATTTTCTCTTGAACTTCGACGAGCGGTTGAATAGCTTGAAAACCAAAACTCAAAGCTTCTACCATGACATCTTCAGGAATCTCGTTGGCACCACATTCGACCATCAGGATAGCATCACGCGTGCCTGCCAAACGCAGGTCAAGGTCAGAGCGTTCCATCTCGGCGAAGGTAGGATTAATGATGAATTTGCCATCAACTCGCCCAACTCGTACCGCACCAACCGGTCCACCCCAGGGAATATCGGAAATCATCAACGCCGCAGAACCAGCGTTGATTGCCAGAATATCGAGGGGATTCTCAAGGTCCGCAGAGAACGAGTAAAGAATAACCTGTACTTCATTACGGATGTCCTGAGAAAAGAGCGGACGCAGAGGGCGGTCCACCAGGCGCGCGATCAAAATGGCTTCGGTAGAGGGTTTGCCTTCGCGGCGGAAGAACGAGCCGGGAATCCTGCCTCCGGCATACATCCGTTCTTCATACTCAACCGAGAGAGGAAAGTAATCCAATCCCTCTCTGACCTCAGTGCTCATTGTAGCGGCTGCAAAAATTAAAGTGTCACCTAGCCGCACCGTGACAGCTCCGCCTGCCTGATCAGCCAGCTTACCGGTTTCAAATACGACAGGGCGACCGCCAACTATGGCGGTATATTGTTTGCTTTCAGGTTTTTCCATATTTTGATCCCTCTTTTGCATTTACCCGCCTGGTCAGGGACTGAGAACAACCGGCAATATGATCTCCGGTTCTTTTCAATTCCCAACCAGCGGGTGCCTAAATAAATTTTCTCTATGCGGGTGGATAGCCCTTGCCATCCACCCGACAATCAATCTTTCTTCTGGTTTACTTCTGACGCAGGTTCAGCTTTTCTGAGATGGCAACATAGCGACCGTAGTCTTTGCGACGCAGGTACATCAGCAGTCTTCGACGCTGACCTACTAGACGCAACAAGCCGCGCCGCGAAGATTCATCATGTTTATTGGCGCGTAAATGATCAGTTAATTGCTTTACGCGTTGGGTCAAGATGGCGATTTGCACCTCCGGTGAGCCGGTGTCGTTTTCGTGGGTTCGGTAGGTTTCAATAATCTTTTCTTTTTCCTCTTTCTTAATCATGACGTTGCTTCTCCTTAAATTTTAGCAAGTCTCCACGAGCACAGCCTGTGCCGTGCTCAGGACCAGTCAATGATAGACATTATACCAGAGGATACAGAGGCGGGGAAGGGACTTTGTTAAACAACTGGCACGGTTGGCGAACCGCTCATCAAGCTGCGCAGTCGGTTTTGCTCTTCAGAAGAGAATAAGGGTAAAAGCCGGCGTATGATGCGTATAGTCAGCGGTTGCGTGCTGCTGGCAAGTGCCTGACGTAGTAAATAGGCGGTTTCAACCGGCGAGCGGCTGGCAAGGGCTTGTAACACTTCAATCAGTTCCGCTTGTAAAACTGGAAGCGGAGATTTGAGAATCGGCTCAATTATCCGAAACAGCGGCGGTAAATTTTCAAATCCCCGATCCTGTATCGCGGGCAGCATAGCTCGCAAAGCTATCTTCTGGACTGCAGGATTTTTGTCAGCCAGCCAGTGGTGCAGGAGTTCGAACCAATGCTCGGGTTGCTCGCTGCGCAGGCGGTTGGCGCCATGATCAAGCAGCGCGCTCAGGCTGACCGCTTCGCATTCCGGCTGGCACCAGCGCAATAACTGTTCGGTGATGCGTTCGGGTGGGCTGGGATTGATTTTGCCCAGCAGATAAGCTGCTAGAATGCGGGGCTCCAGATAGGGATCGTTCCAGAGGGCATCAATCAACGTCAATGCTGCCTGTGGATTTTCTTTACAAAGTGGCGCCAGCCCCTGTTCAAGCTGATGAATTACAAGCTTTGGTACGCGATAGCTGGATGGCAATCTGGCAGAAGGTGAAGCCTTGCCTGGTCGAAATGTCCGGTCGCTGTAAAATTCCAGCAGCTCACGCAGCTCTGTCAGAAATTCCTGCGGACGGGTGAATTTCCAAGCGAGGCTGTTAACTTGTGTTTTCAGGCGGTTAAGCTGGACAGCGGGCATACCTTAAGAAGCTGTTGCTCTCAATAAGCCCGGGCAAAATATACTTTCTCTGCTGCCGGTTTGCCGCACACGATACAGGATCCTTTTCCTTCTGGTTGATCGAGTGGAATGCAGCGCGTGGTGGCTTTGGTATCCTCTTTGACTTTCGCCTCGCATTCATCACCGCCGCACCACCAGGAGAATGCCCAACCGTTTTGAACGACCTCTTTCAGTTCATCATAATTTTGGGGGTCAAAGATGTGGGCATCTCGAAAAGCGAGAGCGCGGTCAAACAATGAAGCTTGAATGTCGGTCAAGAGTTCGGCAATCTGACCAGGAAGCTGATCCTGGCTGAGTGATTTTTTACCCTCTTTACCGGGTTGGTCACGGCGCGCTGACATCACACTGTTGTTTTGTACGTCCTTCGGTCCAATTTCCAGCCGCAGCGGGACGCCGCGCATTTCCCAATCGTTAAATTTGAAACCCGGCGTGACCTCTGTGCGGTCATCTACTTTAACTCGGAAGTTTGCTTCGATGAGTTCCCGATTAATCCGTTCAACTGCTGACATCACCTGTGCCTTTTCAGCATCGTTGCGGTAGATTGGAACAATGACGATTTGTATCGGTGCCAAGCGGGGTGGCAGAATTAGCCCATGATCATCGCCATGTGTCATGATAATTGCACCAATAAAGCGCGTGGAGAGACCCCACGATGTGGTCCAACAGTATTGAAGCTGGTTATTGACATCCAGGTAGCGGATGTCGAAAGCCTGAGCAAAGTTTTGCCCCAGATTATGAGAGGTACCAGCTTGCAGAGCACGAGTATCTCCCATCATGGCTTCGATGGTGTAAGAACGCACAGCGCCAGCGAATTTCTCTGTATTACTCTTTCGGCCCGGAATGACCGGAACTGCCGCATCGTCCACCGCAAAACGGGTGTAGATATTGAGCATGCGCAGTGTTTCTTCTTCCGCTTCTTTTTCAGTGGCGTGGGCGGTGTGTCCTTCCTGCCAGTAAAATTCCAGTGTGCGTAGGAACAGCCGCGTGCGCATTTCCCAGCGCACGACATTGCCCCATTGATTGATTAAAACTGGCAGATCGCGGTAGGACTTAATCCATTTGGAATACATATAGCCGATAATGGTTTCAGAGGTTGGGCGGACAACCAGCGGTTCTTCCAGTTTCTCGCCGCCGCCGATGGTAACTACTGCCAGCTCTGGAGAGAACCCCTCTACATGTTCTTTTTCCTTTTCGAGAAAAGACATCGGAATAAATAATGGAAAGGCAGCGTTGACATGACCGGTAGCCTTAAAGCGCCGGTCAAGTGCAGCCTGAATGTTTTCCCATAATGACCACCCATAGGGTCTCACGACCATACAGCCGCGCACAGGGGCATAGTCTGCCAGTTCGGCGCGTTGAACAACCTGATTGTACCACTCCGAAAAATTTTCTGCCCGGGCGGGTAATTTTTCTTCTGACATAAAAACCTCTTGATGACTAAGATGATGATTAGCTTACGAATGTTTTTGATCAGGCAGCATGGTAATGGCTTGATGAATATCGCTGGCGAATGAGAGCAGGGCTTTTTCCTGCTCGGTAACTGCACTGCCCATTTCTTTGTAATAGGTGTCAAATACTATTTTCCATGCTTTTCCGATCAGGATTAGTGGGCGTGGAGAGATAGATTGTATCAGCAGACGATTCCAGAAAATAAGAATTTCAGTAAACGTGCCCGGACCACCGGGCAGCGCCAGCGCGGCGTCAGCGCTGGTGATCAGGGTATCCAAGCGGTCCATCAACGTTGGACGGCGCCATTCTTCAAGAACCCAAGGGTTTGCACTACGTTGGCGCCATCTTTCTACTTCTTCACAAGTCACGCCAATGACGTGACCGCCAGCTTCCACGGCGCCGCGAGACACAGCTTCCATCGTGCCCATGTATCCACCCGTGAGAACAGTGTGCCCTGCCATAGCTAGCAGTTTGCCAAGCAGCAGGGCTTCTTCATAAGCTGGGTCGCCGGGTTGTGGTCGTGCGCTGCCAAAAACGGTCACCTTCATACTGTTTTACTCGTGTTATTAGATTTTGTCGGACAAGTTTCAATTATACCTGTTAATTGAGGTGTGAGAAGTGTTCTATGCTTGTGTTATACTACTCGCGATGCGACTTAAACCTGTTTTCCGCCTGAAGCAGGCTTGTTTTCCGACTTGGACGATTCCATTTTGTTTGGCTGGGCTGATTTTTATCAGTTACGGTTTGCAGGTCGATCAGTTGGGATTTTATTGGGATGATTGGGCAAAAACGCTGGTGCATCGCTTATTTGGTTTGAACGGGTATTGGTCATATTATGCAGAAGACCGCCCATACTCAGCCTGGACGCATCTTCTTTTTATTCCTCTGCTTGGCGACTCGCCGCTGAACTGGCAAATTTTGGCTCTGACTTTACGTTGGTTGACCTCTGTGGCAGTTTGGTGGTTTTTGCGCGGTTTGTGGCGGGATGCTGAATGGCAGGCTGGTCTGACAGCAGCTCTGTTTTCTGTTTACCCAGTTTTTACCCATCAGGCTATTGCCGTTACATTTCACCAGCAATGGCTGCAATACGTCTTGTGTTTTGTTTCGTTTGGCGCAATGGTGCAGGCGTTTCGTAAGCCCGGACGGTTCTGGACATGGACTGCTTTATCGGTGATCACATTAATAAGTCAGTTATTGATCACAGAGTACTTTATCGGCGTGGAGCTTGTCCGATCAATGGTACTGTGGTTTCTGCTTTCCAGCCAGTCTTTTCGTGAAAAACTGCGCCGATGGTTCAAATGGTACAGCCCGTATTTGTTGATCTCTGCAGGATATATCCTTTGGCGCTTGTTTCTTCTTCAATTACCAAACGAAGACCCTTATAAAGCGCAAATACTGTATGATTTTCTCCAAGCGCCGCTGAAGACGTTGAATCACCTTTGGGTGATCATCTGGAAAGATACCATATATGTCCTGATTACTCACTGGTATCAAACTTTTGATGTTAGTCTGTTTGCCGAGAAAATGCAGCCTTTTGCAGCGGTTTCATGGCTGGCAGCGATTTTAGTTGCTTTGGGGTCGGCTTTTTATTTTCACCGTTTGTCTGTAGATGATGAGTTTTCCAAGAGCCGTATGAATGGGGCAGGGCAAATGATGGTTTTAGGGCTAGCGGCGGCTTTGCTGGGTATGTTGCCTGCTTGGGTCACCGGGCGGCAGGTGATTTTTGACGCTCATTCCAACCGCTATGCACAGCCGGCGTTGTTTGGTGCCAGTTTGTTATCAGTTGGCTTTTTGAATTGGGTTTCTCAAAAACGCTTGCAAAAGAGTGTGTTATTCAGTGTCCTGATTGCATTGGCAGTTGGGTTCAACATGCGCCTGACCAATGAATATCGCTGGCAGTGGGTGGAGCAAACCCGTTTTTACTGGCAGCTCTATTGGCGTGCTCCTTATCTTCAGCCAAACACGGCAATCCTTAATGAGAAAGAACCATTGACTGATCAAGGATTGTTCTCAACTTCAGCAGCGATTAACTTGTTATATCCGCAGCCGCCGGAGTTTCAAGAACATGGAAGATTGGCTTACTGGCTTTATTCGTTTTATCCTCGTTATGCCAGCGGATTACCGGAGAACTTGCAGTTTGGTTTTCACACCCAGTTTCGGACACTTAAGTTTGAGGGCAGCTCTCCCAACACTTTGTTGATTTTTTACGATCTCAGCAAGACGAACTGCTTGTGGGTGTTACGCCCCGATGATGCTGGCGATCCAGAATTGCCGACTATCACTGCTGAAGCGATTCGGGCTGCCAATCCTGCGCTGATTTCTGCACAACCGGTTTCTGATGACTATCCCCCCAGCGATTTGTTTGGATTAGAGCCAGAACATGGCTGGTGTTACTTTTTTGAAAAAGCCGATCTGGCACGTCAGTTTGAAGACTGGAACATGGTAGTAGAACTAGGAGATCGGGCAAAAGAAGCTGGTTTTTCACCGCTCCAAACGTCGTCAAATGCGCCGCATGAATGGCGACCATTTATTGAGGGATATGCTCATGTTGGTCGTTGGGATGAGGCACGCGAGTTAACTCTCCAGGCAGCGCAGAAAGGGAAACGGTACTTAATATGGTTGTGTCAAGTGTGGAAACTGATGGGGAAAGGTATGGAAGACAACTTGGGATGGATGGAGCAGATTAACCGGACCAGAGCTGATATGAACTGCGAAAAACTCGGCTTTTAGTTGATTCCATTGTTCGTTCAGGGCAGGGGAGTGCCGCAATTCTTTTCGCTATCATAGCGTATGACTTGCATATTCCCGGAAATAAAACAGCGGTTCTGGCGATCTTTGATACTTGCTTTGAGAAGAGAAAGAGCGTAATTTTGTTGACGTGGTGCTGACGGAATGGACATCAGTTCAAGCAGGGTTGGAAGGATGTTGCTATGACTGGCTGGGTAGGTTGTATCAGGACGGGCGGACAATTTTCCTAAAATCAACAGCGGCACACTGGCTTCAGCATGGGTAAAGTTGCAATGCAACCAGGTAGCCCCTTCTTCAAAAAGTGTCTGGGCATGGTCGGACGTGTAGAGAATCACTGTATGTTGTAGCTGTCTTTGAGGGTCTGGCAAAAGTCGCCTAAAAAACTCATCCACATTGAAGCGAATACCATTGTCATAAGGGTTTTTGACCAGGTCGGGTTCTTTCAGGTAATCTATTGGAACAGGTCCCCAGAGTGTTGCTTCGGGCGGATAGGAATGTTCATACAGAAAATGTACGCCTCTTTTGTTCAAAACGATAAAATTTCCCGTTGAGATGTCCAGAATATCGCGGATGATGTCAGCTGCTCTCATGTCTGCATAAACATCTGTACCCATCTGGTGGATATTCAGCCAGTTATCAATATAAGCCAGATCATTAAAAGTTAATCCATTCCAAAGGTAGTCGGTTTGAGCGTCAAGATAGTAGGTGGTATATCCTGCCGCTTTTGCAAAATGAAATACAGTAGGATATTCTATGGTTTGCTTTTTTACAGTGCTGATGTCGTCTACAATTTGCACACCGGTGATCAGCAGACTGTTAGCAATCTGGCTGCAAGTGCCGCCGGCAACCGCTATTCCCCAGTTGTACATGTAGCCGTCATTGGAAAGCGAGTCCAGGTAGGGTGTGGTACTCCGCTCATACCCGTTGATTTGCAAATGATCACCACGAATGCTTTCGTCTATAATAAAGATCAGGTTGTTGACCGGCAGACTTTGTTGAATCGGTTCCACCGTTTGCCGTGTTATATGGCGCGAGCTGCTTAATACCCATTGTGTTATTGTCTGATAAAACTGAAATCCAGATAGACCAGGATTGGTTAACCATCCATTGCTTTGCGAGATCAGCACAGTTCCCCATAGCATTAAGGCGATAGGAAATAAAAGCCATCGGGTGCGGCTCAACTTTTGCTTTCCGGATAAAATGGCACAGATGGCATAAGCACCAATTGGAAGTAAGGCAACAGCGTTCAAGAAAATGGTTGCAGCGTCATTCCACATTCGTGGTGGCGCGGTCAGAACGGTATCCAGATCAATCTCTGAGATGAAGCGATGAAAAGCTTTCCAATAGCCATACTGCACAATCGTTGCAATTGAGAGCAATACTGCCCAGATAAAACGTCCCCAGAGCGGAAGGTAAAACGAAAACCAGGTGAACAACGTGAATGCCAGAAATATCATTGCAGTGGTCAGCAGCCCCGTAACAGGCTCTATTCCTTGTCTTCTTTCTATGAGGAATAAAAAATATCCCTGTTGAGAAGATACAAAGTGTTCGACGACGTACATGAACAATGTGAAAATAAGTGCCAGCAGAAAGCGGCGATTATCAGGGTTGGAAAACTGAAAGACAAGCAATAATTTTTTCATCTTTTGTAAATGTAAAAAGCTGGAAGGGATGAGCTTCCAGCTTTGATACACGGTTGGAGCGCAGATTAATCCTCTCTTGCCTGCTGAATTTCCTTCTGCCGCGCAGCGACAATCTCACTAGTGATATGAGCTGGCACGGTCTCATAATGCGAAAACTCCATGGTGAAGATACCACGTCCCCCAGTGATAGAGCGCAGTTGCGTAGTATAGCGCAACATTTCAGCCAGCGGTACCTGAGCTGAGATGGTCGAGCGTCCTTTCTCAGTTTCCATGCCCTGTACGCGTGCCCGTCGGGTGTTCAGATCACCAAGCACATCTCCCATGTTGGCTTCAGGAACAATGATTTTGACATTCATAATCGGTTCTTCCAGCACCGGTCCAGCGTCTTTGAAAGCCAGTTTGAAGGCTTCACGCCCGGCGATTTCAAAGGCGATGGGTTTGGAGTCCACCGGATGTTCTTTGCCGTCAAATACAGAAACTCGAATGCCATGCACCGGATAACCTGCCAGGATGCCTTCTTTCATCGTATTGCGGATGCCTTTTTCGATAGCTGGGATGTAGCTTGAGGATATGGCACCGCCGAAAATGTCGTTGACGATTTCAAAATCGCTTTCTTGCAGGGGTTCGATGCGCAGATGGACTTCACCGAATTGTCCGGCACCGCCGGTCTGCTTTTTGTGGCGATACATTGCCTGAGCTTTTTTGGTAATGGCTTCCAGATAGGGGACTTTGGGTACATCAATCAGTAGATTGACCTGGAATTTGCTCTCGGCGCGACGTATGGCAACTTCAATGTGTTGATCGCCCATACCCTGCAGAATGGTCTGGTTGGTCGCTGCTTCGTTATACCAGCTCAGCGTTAGGTCTTCTTCACATAAGCGTGTTAAGGTGGGCGTGATTTTAGCCGAGTCAGCTTGAGTCTTGGGCATGATCGCTACGCGATAGAGAGCGTGCGGATATTCAGGAACAGGCAAGGTGAGCGGGTGCCCTCGATCACAGAATGTATTTCCGGTAGAGGTTTCGCTCAATTTTGGTACCATACCAATGTCACCGGCATGGATGGTTTTTACTGCGATGGTTTCTTTGCCGCGCGGCACATACAGGGTGCCAAGGCGTTCTTCTATCCCTTTGGTCTGGTTCCAAACACGGCTGTCAGAGGCAATCATCCCGGAATAGACCCGAAAATAGGTCTGTTTGCCAACATACGGATCGGCAGTAGTTTTCCATACATAGGCTGCCAGGGGACCAGCATCCGAGGCATGGAGTTCTTCATCTCCCTCTTTTCCGCTAGCGGTGATGGTAACATCATTGGGAGTGGGTAACAGATCGACAATGGCGTCCAACAAGGGGAAAATACCTATTTCGGCGCTACCTGCAGCGACAAATACCGGGATAAAGTTGCCTTGCAGAACAACCTTACGCAACCCGCGTAAAATTTCTTCTGGTGAAAGTTGAAGGGTCTCGAGATATTTTTCCATCAGAGCATCTTCGCCTTCAGCGGCGGCTTCTACAAGCTGCTGATATGCGCTCTCGGCAGCGGCTTTAAACTCTGCAGGAATTTCCACAGCTTTTTTCCCGTCGCCCGGATAGGCTTTCATCGTTAAGAGATCAATCACACCCTGAAAATCAGCCTTTTCGCCCCAAGGGAGCTGAACAGGTATAAGACGGGTTTCGGAATATTCCTGGATAGATGCCAGCGCTTTCTGGAAATTAGCGTTTTCACGGTTCATCTTATTGATGAGCACAAAGCGCGGCAGTTTAAACTTATTGCAATAATCCCAAGCGATTTCAGTTCCTACTTCACGCCCGGAAACCGAGTCAATAACGACGATAGCACTGTCGGCAACACGCAGGGCGGAGATAACCTCGCCAATGAAATCATTATAGCCAGGAGTGTCAAGCAAGTTGATCTTGACATCCCGATATTCAACGGGGATAACTGTTGAATAGAGTGAAATTCCGCGTCGGATTTCTTCTTCATCATAATCGGACACTGTGCTTCCGTCTTCTATTTTTCCTAGACGCGTGGTAACACCTGTGCAGTGGAGAAAAGCCTCCGTGAGCATGGTTTTGCCGGCGCTGCTATGAGACACTAATGCAACATTGCGAATATGCTCAGCTGTATATTCTTTCATGGACAAATAACCCTTCTCTATACAAAAATTGCAGACACTCTATTTTAAGGGAAGTTGTTATTATTGTCAAAGTTTGCAGCGGCTTTTGTGTTATTACAGTGGGATGTCTTTCTCGCTTCTTTTCCGTCGGCTCTTTTCGGTGCGGAGATTCCCTGTACCAACACGATAGGAAGGCACATCCATTCCAACAATCGTACATATTCGTTTGTCCAACATGCGGCTGCGGATGCGCGGGTCCAGTTCTTCCAGCGTATTGCTCGAGGTGATGACAGTTGGCAGCCGGGCGATATACCGGTAATTAAAGATTTGATATAGTTTTTCGCGCGCCCAAGGGGTTGCGCTTTGTGTTCCCAAATCGTCCAGAATCAGAAGCGGCGACATACGCACTTGATCAAATAAATTATCGTATGAAATATTACTGCTGGGCCCAAATGTGGCGCGCAGATGGTCTAACAAATCTGGTACCACAACAAACATTGGCGATTCTCCCAATGAGTGGCGGTAATTACCAATTGCGGCTGCCAGATGAGTTTTGCCAACTCCGTAGCCGCCCAAAATCACCAGCCAGCCGCGTGGGTTTTCGGCGTATTGATGTGCTGTCTTGAAGCCTTTTTCGATCATTTGTTGCTGACTGAGCGTTAATTTTTCCTGCTCACGCAAACTGAAGTTTCCAAAAGTTTGTTCCTGATGGAGGTGCAAAACCGAGAGCGGAGGGTGGCTGAGGTCTTCTGCTTTACGGCGGTAATCTGGAGCGGTAATTTTGACTTTGCTGACTAATTCGGTATCCAGCAGACGAGAAACAATACGCCCATCTATTTCTTTCAAATCCTGATTGGTAGTAATAACTGTCGGTAGGCGATTAATGTAGCGGTGATTGATGATCTGAAATAACTTTTCTGCTGCCCATGCAGTAGCATTTTGGGTTCCCAAGTCATCCAAAACGAGCAATTGGATGTTGCGTATTTCATTAAAGCGTTCTTCAAAGGTGGTATCTGCCGCGTCGAATGAAAAGCGTAGCCAATCGAGCAAATCTGGAACAGTCAAGAACAAAGTAGGCACACCTAACGAAACAGCATGATTTGCAATTGCTGCTGCCAGGTGAGTTTTACCACATCCATAACCACCCATCAATAATAACCAGCCTTCCAGCCGACGGGCGAACTGCGTCGCCTGATTTAATGCCATCTCTAATGTACGGGTCTGTTCTGCACCCAGATTGACCAGCCCTTGTGGATTGAAAGTATCAAACGTCATGTGTCGAAATGATTCCAGATTGCTCAGCCGAAACAATCTTTGTTGCATCATCTGGGTAACTTGGCTCTGACGGCATGTACAAATCTGCAATTTGCCGAAATCAGGGTGGTCAATTGGTAAATCCTGACGAATGAAACCAACGCCCTTGCAGATTGGACAGTTGGGGTCGCCGAACGTTACTGGCTGTTGGGGTTCAGTGTTCGATGAATTCTGCGAACTCGCCTTCAAGGTAACGTCGGCGACTTGCTTCAGTGTTTGAGCGATCTTTGGCATGACGTCCTCTCTCTTGCCACGAATTTAAAATAGCTTCCACATAACGCCAACGGCGAATGTTGTTGGTAGCGGCGATACGCATGGCATCTTCTATCCAGTCAGCGGGATATTTTTGCTCGGCATCCCGCAGAACATCAGCAACCATAGGAGTAAGCGGGCCAATATTTTCTTCGTAGAGGCGGAAGATATTTGGGCGCTCTTGTTGAAGATTGGCGGGTAAGCGGCTGATTTGTTCTGGAGTCCATTCGCCGAGTTCAAGCGCCCGGATAGCAGCTCGCCCGCGCTCTGAATTCAGCACATACACTGCTTGTTTGATGTTGCTGCCGGGAGGTTGTCCTTTGAGTAAGGTGCCGCGCAGCACAGCACGCTCTAAACCTTCCTGAAGTGCGGTTTCAGCAGCAGTACTGGTAACCCCCAGCCCTTCCATGAACAGCTTGTCGTTGATGAAATCCTGCCAGGTGATGTAGCGAATATTACCTTCCTGTTTGCTCAGGAACCAAAAAACATACAAAGTGACTTTGAGTTCTGCCAGGTGATCAATAGCTGGCAACAGCTCACTGAAAAACTGAGCTGGCAGCAAAACCATATGCATTTTTCCTGCCTGAAAACCCTTAAACGAACTCATCTATCCTTCTTTTTTCAACCTCGGACAGGTATGCTCGCAGTGGCAGCATTGTCGAAACGTGCCAGATTGTGCAGAAAGACCAGCTCAATTCCTGGATGGGTTGGCCCATTTCGATGCTTTGCAACGATGATTTCGGCGATATTCTGACGTGGGCTATCTCGATCCAACATATCTGGACGGTGGATAAACATGACCACGTCCGCATCCTGTTCCAGACTGCCCGATTCACGCAAGTCAGAAAGCACGGGCTTTTTATCTGCACGCTGTTCGACGGCGCGGGAGAGTTGGGCTGCTGCCAGAACGGGTACATTCAGCTCACGCGCCAACACCTTTAGATTACGTGATATATATGAAACTTCCTGGACACGATTCTCAGTACGAGTGTCGCCGCTCATGAGTTGTAAGTAATCCACAATGACCAAATCCAACTGATACTCCAAATGCAAGCGACGGCACTTGGTGCGTAGTTGTAACGGTGTGATGGCAGGTGTGTCGTCCAGAAAGATCTGCGTATCTCCCAGCACCTCAATCGCATGAGTAAAGAGAGGTAAATCTTCTTCAGAAAGTTTGCCACTGCGCAGACGTTGTGTATCAATTCCGGTTTCCTGAGCAATCAGACGCTGCACCAGTTGTTCATTCGACATTTCCAGCGAGAAGATCGCAACGTGTTTTTTATGCTTCTGGGCGGCATTTTTAGCAACGGAAAGCAAAAAGCCGGTTTTGCCAGAACCGGGACGTCCGGCAACAATTAGTAAATCGGATTTTTGCAAGCCTCCCAGCAACCGATCAAGGTCAATCAGTCCAGTTGGGACACCATAGATTTCTTCATCGCGCCGGGAAAGCAGGTTAATCCGGTCATAGACATCGCTCAATACCTGTTGGATAGGTTGCAAATCGTGACGGATGCGTCGTTCACTAATGCCAAAGATTGCCTTTTCTGCTTCGCTGAGAACGGTATCAATGGATTTTTGTTGGTCATAAGCCAGCTTCGCCAGTTCATTAGCCGAGGATAACATCCGGCGACGGATAGCGGTCTCTTCAATAATGCGACCGTATGCTTCGGCATGAAGCGAGGTGGGCGTCTGGCTAATCAGCGACATAATATATGCGCTGCCGCCCACTTCGTCAAGCAGATTCTTTTGCTCAAGGGTCTCGCAGACGGTTAAGAAATCAATAGGGATGCGATGTTCGTGTAGATAATTGAAAGTTTCCCAAATCCAGCGATTACGCACAATGTAAAAATCGTCTGCTTGAAGAAATTGAGCAACCTCATAATATGTTTCAGGATTGATCAGGATTGCTCCCAACACAGCCTCTTCTGCTTCACGGCTGTGCGGTTGCACCTGTATTGCCTGAGATGGCACATCGGCTAATGAATATTGTTCACTCATACAAGGTTAGCCATAGATAAAAAACCGGAGCATCCAGACCGCCCCGGTCACGAAGTTCATCTTTTGTTGGGGTCGGGTTTATCCTCGTCTGTTTCGCTATCACCTTCTTTTTTGTCTGGATTGTCTTCATCAAGGTTCAAGTTTTGTAGAAAATCCTCAAATATAGAAAGACGATCTTCGCTTTCTTCCGATAGTTCTTCAACTGGTTCGGGCGGGGGGGGAGCAAGAGGTTGTTGCTGCTGGGGTTGCTCAGCAATATCGCGTTCTGGAACAATACCAGCAATGTCCAGTACGTCCTGAGCGACATATACTGGTACATGAAAGCGCACGGCTAAAGCCAATGCATCCGAAGGACGCGAATCAACGTCCAGTGTTTGCCCGTTTACTTCCAGGACCAGATTTCCGTAGAAAACGTCATCGCGTAAGGCGATAATTTCAACCCGAACCAGACGGGCATTCAAGGCATGGATGACATTTTTGAGTAAATCATGTGTTTGCGGTCTTGCCACTTCAACTTCTTGAAGGGAAATCGTGATCGCTTCCGCTTCATACGGACCAATCCAGATGGGAAGATATCGCTCTGCATTCAATTCCCGTAGCACAACAATCCGTTGTTGATTGGTGAGACTGACTCGAACACTATCAATCACAACTTCTATCATTTTGGGCATAAACACCTTCCTGACCTAACGAACACACCTGCATCGTGCTGGCATTTTTATTCTAACACGGGGGACACTTACACGCAACACAAATCTAAAAATTGTGTCTGTAACATAGATGGTTGGTTTTGACAAATAGGCGAGCTCCGAGTAAGATGATAGATACCACCATCACAACGGAGATCGCCATGTCGATTGTTGTCCTGCAGCTGCCAGATGTCAAGCGCAAAACAGAAA